>NZ_RCVZ01000018.1 GCF_003668575.1 Falsibacillus albus
AAACTCTCCGAAAAAATGCCGACTTTGAAAGTCGTCTTTTTTCAAGCTTGATTAGCTCGATTTTAAAAAATAGAATTAACGTTGACGTTTGTTTCGTTCAGTTTTCAAAGATCAATTTCGCTCAATGGCGACTTTATTATCATATCAAGCGATGACTTTCGTGTCAACACTTTTTTTATCTTTTTTTCTTTCGTTCGCCGCTGCCAAAGTTGTTGTTCAGCAGCGACGCTTATAAATATATCAGCCCTAGAAATGAAAGTCAACAGAAAAATGATATTTTAAGATAATTTTTTCGAAGCCGAATAGTAACGGTGGAATATCCCTTGTCCCTTCGTCTCCACATTGGTTACTTCAATCATGTTTTTCTCTACTAAATACTCTAATAAGATTGCAAGATCTACGGAATAATGCTTCAACTCATCATGATTGATCAAATCATTGAAGCTCCATGATTCTTTTTTCTCCAAGACTTCAACGAGATGGCCGATACCGGAACGTGTTCTTGAATGAATCAGGAATTCGCTCGCCAAGAAAAGAAGCTCCAGACGCTTTTCAATCGATTCGTCGCTTGTGACAAGCTCTTCATATAATTTAAAGATTTCAGGTTCGATCTGCTTCACTTGATTCCAGACGGTTATTTCAGGATGGAAGCCATTTTCGATCACGGATAAACGCGCCAAATGATGAAGGGAATGGACAATATGATTATATGCATCCAGGTAATGATGGTTATCAAAGAACGCTTTACCGTCTGTATATCTTCTTATTAACTTAGCAAACTCGATTCCCATTTTGATTTTCCGTCCGTAAAACGGGAAATCCCTCAATTCTGTTTTAAGGTGATCGACATACTCGTTCCGATCAAATAGGATCTTGCCGTTGAACAGCCAATCGACGATTTTTCGATTGGTTCCAAGAAGCATCCATTCTCTTAATTGCTCTTCGCTGACAATATGCAATGCAGCTTTTTGTTCTTGGTAAGTGTAATGCTTAATAAAGACAGACTGCTCCGCTTCCTTGACGATGACGAGCAGGACCACGTCGAACGTATCGGTAATCGGACTTGCATTCTGCCTTTTCTCTATCATCAATATGCCTAATGTATTTTGTTGGCTTGCTCTTTCTTGGTAAATGGGACGAAGGATATCCTCCATAATCTATTCCTCCAATATCACTGACATTTTAGGATACTACTTCGACAATAATAATAAATATCCTTCAATAAGAAAAGACAATTTTCGACACTTCCTTGTCAAACATTCTTCTTCATTAGCAATAAAAGTATGATATAGTAATTTTCTAGGAGGGGACTTTTTTATGGCGAGGTATTCAAATAAGATAAATAAGATCCGAACGTTTGCATTAAGTTTGATTTTTATCGGCTTCATCATTATGTACATAGGCATTTTCTTCCGGACACATCCGATTGTGATGACAATATTTATGATACTGGGCCTATTGGCGATCATCGCGAGCACTGTGGTCTATTTTTGGATCGGTATGCTCTCGACAAAAGCCGTACAAGTCGTCTGCCCGAACTGCGGAAAACCGACCAAGATTTTGGGGCGGGTGGATATGTGCATGCACTGCCGTGAGCCATTGACGCTCGATGCTTCTCTTGAAGGAAAAGAATTTGATGAGTCATATAATAGAAAAAAATAAAAAAGATGGCGGCATGATAATGCGCCATCTTTTTTAATGTGCTTCTTTTTTGCTGCAATCGGGGCACGTTCCGTAGATTTCCATTCTGTGCGCCCCCACCTTGAAGCCTGTGACATGCGAAGCCAGATGCTCCACTTCATCGAGGCCTGGATAGTGGAAATCCACAATTTTGCCACACGATTCACATATGACATGATAGTGATCGGTTGTCACAAAATCGAAGCGGCTGGATGAATCTCCATAGGTAAGTTCTTTGACTAAACCCACCTCACGAAATACCCGCAAATTATTATAAACGGTAGCCACACTCATATTGGGGAACTTCCCTTCCAGCGCTTTGTAGATATCATCGGCTGTCGGGTGTGACATGGAGCTGATTAAATATTCAAGTATCGCATGACGTTGAGGTGTGATTCGCACCCCTGTTTCTTTTAAAGTATCCAGAGCTTCTTTCAGCTGATCGTGAGACACCGTCATGCACCTCTTTCCTAAAAAGAATTAATTATTACTTTAAAATCTTTATAAATAGTTTACTAAGAATGGTATGTTTCTGTCAATTAATCATGCTTGTTTTGATGAAGAGTCTCTTCTGTTTCACCGAGCTGCTGATTGACATATCTTGCAGCCACGAATAGCAGATCGGACAGGCGGTTCAAGTAGGACATCACCAATGGATTTACATCCTCGCCAATTGCAACCGCTTTTCTTTCCGCTCTCCTGACAATGGTCCTGGCTGCGTGGAATGATGCACCAGATGGGTGGCCTCCAGGCAAAATGAAATTCGTGAGCTGTGGAAGTTCTTCTTCCCATTTATCAATCGCGGCCTCTAAATGATCCACCTCTTCTTGGGCCACCTTCCATTTGACTTCTTTTCCAGAAGGAGTCGCCAATTCCGCACCTACATGAAATAGGACAGTCTGGATGCGGTGGAAGGTTTTCATAAATTCCTGCTGGTCCGGCAAGAATTCATTTTTAATATGGCTGAGTGCCAGTCCGATCATCGAGTTCGCTTCATCGCAAGTCCCATAAGCTTCGACCCGCATATCTGATTTTGAAACTCTTTGTCCGTACACCAAAGAGGTCGTCCCTTTGTCTCCTGTTTTCGTATAAATTTTCATCTGTTAGTACCCCCTCTTTGGATCAATTATATTCGTGAAAGTGTTCTTATTATTTATATATGTATGTAGATTATGCCTGAATATTTCAAATGCCCTGCGCAAATAGTTTTCTGAATGACTGGATACATGTGGAGTGATGACTAGATTGTCCAGGAACCAGAATGGATGGTTTGACGGAAGAGGCTCCATCATGAATACATCGAGGAATGCAAATGCAATGATTTTATTCTTCAGTACATCCAACAATACGTCCTCTTTCACTGCGTCTCCCCTGCCAATATTAATGAAAACTGCAGAAGGTTTCATCCTTGTAAAATGGTCTTTCGTAAAAATAAACCGTGTCCAGTTCGTGCTCGGCAAAAGGTTGATGACAAAATCCACCTCGGGCAAAGCATCCTTAAATGTATTCAGTGTGTGCATACTGTGAAAAGGTTTTTTCACGGTACCACTTGAGTTCACACCGTGGACATTCATCCCGAAGACACTCAGCACCTTAGCAATTTCAGTCCCTATCGCTCCTGCCCCGACAATCATGACATTTTTTCCGTGAAGCTCGTTCATGGAATGACCGGCATGCCAGCTATGATTTTCCTGATGGCCAAGCAATACCCGGAATTGCTTTGCATGTTCAAGCATCAAACCGACCGTGAACTCAGCCATCGGAATTTTATGGATCCCGCGGGCATTCGTCACAAGGATGTCCCTTTTTTGAATCGCCTCCAGCGGCATCAGCTCCAAACCGGCTGAAACGACCATGATCCATTTAAGGTGCTTTGCCTTTTGGATATGGATTTCTTTCAGGTCTTCCCCGAATGTAACCAGCGCTTCTACTTCATTCCACTGTCTATCAGATACACGATTAATATTCGTTTCAATCATCGATTCCATTGGCTGGCCCTTAAGCTGTTCAACCTCTTCCAAATATTCTTTCAGTGGGTCAAACGTAAACAGGATTTTCATGTATTCACTCCCATCCCACAAAAGACTTCCCTTCATTCATTTTACCACTCGGTCCATTTTCAGGCTATGCACTTTTGGTGACAGGCACCGGAGTGACAGGCACCATAAAAAAAGAGGGCCGATGCTATCGACCCTTAAAGTAAGACTATCTGAGGAGGTATGCCCTAGTATAAGGTATGTTCTTTTCATAAGAATGCATGGACAATTGCCTCGAGTTTTTCAAAATAGGCATAGACGTTCTCCCTATTTTCAGTTTACTTTCTTTAAATTCCGCTCTTACATATTATCTTTGATGAATTGCAGCGCTTCAGCAACGTGCTCTTTTACTTTGACCTTGCGCCATTCCTTGGCGATTTGACCATCTTTTCCGATGATGAATGTGGAGCGCTCGATCCCCATGTATTCCTTGCCAAAGTTTTTCTTCAATTTCCATACACCATACGCTTCCGCTACTTTATGATCTTCGTCCACTAGCAGTAAGAATGGCAGTCCATGCTTGTCTACGAATTTTTGGTGCTTCTCGATCGGATCGGGGCTCACTCCCAGGATGACCGTATCCAAATCCGAAAAGTTCTCATGCTGATCGCGGAAATCACACGCTTCCGTCGTGCAGCCAGGTGTCATATCTTTTGGATAAAAATAAAGCACCACATTTTTCTTCCCTTTAAAATCAGATAGTTGAACGGTTTCGCCACTATTGGCCATCAATGTAAATTCAGGTGCAGCATTTCCTACTTCAATACTCATGCAAATCCCTCCAGCTAACTATTATCTTCACTAGTAGCGTAACCAAAACAGCCGGAGAAAACAAATTTCAAAACTCTACTTATGTGTTTTTTCAAAATCCATCACCGTGCGCATGACAAATGCCGCTGGGATCGTGTAGCCGATCAGTGCCTCGATACCAGCCAGCAACCGACCGGCTGCAATGGGAACGACATCTCCGTACCCAACAGAAAACAGCGTCATCGCACTGAAATAAAAACTCGTGCACAAATGCTGCCAAAATCCTCCCACACCCGCATTTACACCTTCAGACAATACATGCATCCCCTTCATTTCCAGCATCGTGTAGAGGAGGCCGAAACCGATCATCAACGTGCAATAAATCGAACTGATCAAGATCAAGTTTTCAAATGAAACATGCTTATATTTCATCTTTGAAGGAATGAATAATGTCCGCATGCTCAAAATCATACAAAGGACAACCGCTCCCATCAGCGTATAAATCAATGGCCTGCACCCCCAAAGGCTCGTCAACACATTGTACGCTCGAATTCGTCAATCTATGAAAAAAGCCCGGACATTTTTGTCCAGGCTCTCGATTAATTTCCGGCACCGCGGTACCGTTTTATTCCTTTGTTCCATAAAATGATCGCAATCAGGAAAAAGATCAAACCGATGACCGGTGTCAAGAACGCATAGCCGTACCATTCCTTCTTCCCAAGGAAAAACGCCGACGGATAGACGCCGACAAAGGCAAACGGGAGGATCCAGGTCAGCACGAACCGAATGACGGAATTATAAATGTTGACCGGGTATCTTCCATAGTTTCCGATATTATACATCATCGGCATGATCGACGTTTTTGCATCGGACCAGAAGCCGATGCTCGCTAGCGCGATGAAGATGCCTGCATATACGAGCGCACCGCCGAGGACCATGATGATAAACACAAATGGATCGTACCAAGTCAATTCCAGCCCTAATTCATCCCCTGCATAGAACATGACGGCCAATCCGGTGATGACACCGAACAGGGACTCCAGCTCCATCCGCTCGAGGATGATTTGAAACAAGCTGTGAATCGGCCTTGTCAATATACGATCAAGCTCTCCTTTTACAATGTAGCGATCATTGAAATCCCATATATTGAAGAACGATGAAAATAACGCGAACGGCACAAGGAAAAATCCATAAATAAAAATGATTTCATTTTGGGTCCAACCACTCAACAGCCTCGTATGCCCAAATACAACGAGGATAAAAATTAAATTGACTGCTTGAAATAAAAGGTCTGAAAAGATCTCCACAAGCAAGTCCATCCGATATTGCAGTCTTGTTTTCATATATTGGGCGACATATTGAAAAAACATCGATACATAAAACATATCGTCACCCTCCTTGAATGATCATTTGTTTTTTTGCCAGCACCCAAAGCACTTGAATCGGGATGAAAAGGATTACAGCCCATACACCTTGAAGCAAAATCGCTTCAAGCGCTTCATGTCCTTTGAAACCCCCGGTGAAAATCATGCTCGGGACATAGCTGATGCCTTGGAAGGGCAAATATTTCATGACTCCCTGAGCCCACATCGGGAAAAAACTGATCGGAAGCAGCAGGCCGGAAAACAAATCGATGACCACCCGCTTCGCCCGGATGAGGCCGTCATTATTAAATAAGAAAAAAGTCGTCATCCCTGTAAGCAGGTTGATCTGCGTGTTGATCATGAAGCTTAGCACGATCGAAACGGCAAAGCTCAACCATGTCGTCCATTCTGCATTAAATTGAATCGGAAAGATAAAGGAAACGATCACCATGCCGGGAATGGAAAAGAACAGTATTCGGAAGATCCCTTCCCCCAGACCTTGCATCGTTTTCATGCCAAGATAGCTGTAGGGGCGGATCAATTCCACGGCGACCTTCCCCTCTTTGATCTCAGCTGCGATTTCACGGTCGATGTTATTGAAGTAAAATGCCCTCGCCATCCAGGCAACTGCCACATAGGTGGTCATTTGGATAATCGATAGTCCTTGGATATTTTCTTTTCCTCCGTAAATCGCTTGCCAGAGAAAATAATAGGCGCCGATATTGATGCTATAAATCAAGATGCCGCTATAGTAATTCGTCCGGTATGCAAGCATCATCAAAAAGCGGATCCGAATCATTTCAATATATTTACTCATGATTCAATCCCCCCTATACAAAGCCTTTTTCATAAATATTGCGGATGATTTCTTCCGTCGATGTTTCTTGAATCTTGATATCCTTGATTTTATAATGACTGACCACCACGGCAATCAGCGAAGAAATCTTTTGATCATCCGCTTCCACTGTCGCAACGAATTTTTGCATCTTCCGATCGATGAGCCAATTCACCTCGAGTTCCTTCGTTAAATGCGTCAATTCTTCCGCATCCACGGTCTCAAGGAATTGAAATTCAATTTCCTTTTTATCTCCCCAGCTTTGCTTTAAGTGACTGAGGGCACCGTCGTAGATGATGCTTCCTTCATCAAGCATCACGACCCTGTCGCATAACGCTTCGATATCGGACAGATCATGCGTCGTCAATAGGATGGTCGTGTTAAACTTCTCATTTATCTCTTTCAAAAATTGACGGATCTTCAGTTTAACCAGGACATCCAATCCGATTGTCGGTTCATCGAGGAACAGCAATGGCGGATTATGAATCAAGGCCGCCCCCAATTCACAGCGCATCCTTTGGCCGAGTGACAGCTTTCGGACCGGCTTGTCCAACAGCGGTCCGATTTCCAATGTATCGATCACATGCTGCATATGCTCCTCATACTGTTCATCCGACACTTTATACACCTTTTTCAATAAACGGAACGATTCCTGGACGGCGATGTCCCACCAAAGCTGGGAACGCTGACCGAATACGACGCCGATCGTATTGACAAACTTTTCCCTTTCCTTATGTGGGTTCATCCCGTTGACGGTCACTGAACCAGCGGTCGGAGTCAATATCCCCGTGAGCATTTTGATGGTCGTCGACTTGCCTGCTCCGTTTTCACCGATATAGCCGACCATCTCTCCCTTTTTGACAGAAAAGCTTATATCATTGACCGCCGGGACGATCCGGTAATTTCTATTCAATAAATCGCGGAATGCGCCCTTCAGCCCTGAACGGCTCGAATAGGCCTTGAATTCTTTCCGCAAATGTTCCACTTCAATCGCATAAGTCATTTATGTGATCTCCTTTCTTCTCGTTGCCATTCCATAGTGTATCACATCCTATTGCCCACGACCTCTAGAATGCTTAACCATTTTCTAGATTTGCAGATTGGTGGCCAGCGTAATAAAATGAAGGTTGTACTTTCATAGAATAGGAGGGTTTTACCCATGAATTTTTCTAACTCGGAACGTTTACATAATGAAGCATTGGAACATATTGTCGGAGGCGTCAACAGCCCTTCCAGATCCTATAAAGCTGTCGGCGGCGGTGCACCGGTCGCCATGAAGCGAGGGGAAGGCGCTTATTTCTGGGATGTCGATGACAATAAATACATCGACTACTTGGCGGCATACGGCCCGATCATTACTGGCCACGCGCATCCCCATATTACCGAAGCGATCAAAAAGGCTGCTGAAACAGGCGTTCTATACGGGACGCCGACAGAGCAGGAAGTCAAGTTTGCCAAAATGCTGAAGGAAGCGATGCCCGCCTTGGACAAGGTTCGCTTCGTCAATTCCGGTACCGAAGCCGTCATGACGACGATCCGTGTTGCACGTGCTTATACTGGCCGTGATAAAGTCATCAAGTTTGCCGGCTGCTATCACGGACATTCCGACCTTGTCCTTGTAGCTGCAGGATCTGGTCCTTCTACACTTGGCACACCTGATTCAGCAGGTGTGCCTAAAAGCATTGCCCAAGAGGTCATCACCGTTCCATTCAATGACATCGAACCGTTCAAGGAAGCATTGGAAAAATGGGGTGACGAAATTGCTGCCGTTTTAGTCGAACCGATTGTCGGCAACTTTGGGATCGTCGAGCCGAAGCCAGGCTTCTTGGAGCAGGTGAATGAACTGACCCACAATGCCGGTGCGCTCGTCATTTATGATGAAGTCATCACGGCATTCCGTTTCATGTACGGCGGTGCACAGGATCTTCTCAATGTGAAGCCGGATCTAACTGCGATGGGAAAAATCATCGGCGGCGGATTGCCGATCGGGGCATACGGCGGACGTGCGGATATTATGGAAAAGGTCGCCCCGCTAGGTCCTGCCTATCAAGCTGGAACCATGGCAGGAAACCCGGCTTCCATCCTTTCCGGAATCGCATGCTTGGAAGTTCTGAAGCAAGAAGGTGTCTACGAACACCTTGACCGTTTAGGCAAGCTGCTTGAAGAAGGAATCTTGGAAGCTGCCAAAACGCACAATGTACCGATTACAATCAACCGCTTGAAAGGCGCATTGACAATTTACTTCACAACCGAAACAGTCGTGAACTATGAGCAAGCAGAAGCAACCGACGGCGAAATGTTCGCGAAGTTCTTCAAGCTCATGCTCAATCAAGGCATCAATCTCGCCCCTTCGAAATATGAAGCTTGGTTCATCACGACCGCTCATACGGAGGAAGATATCAAGGAAACCATTGAAGCTGTAAATATTGCATTCTCTCAGATGTAAAACTATTTTAATGCACCTCATCAGGGTCCGTACCTGATGAGGTTTTTTAATAAGCGTCGATTTTTAACAATAAGGCTTTGTTAAAGCTTATTGTTGATATACGCTTTCTCCAGCTGTTGATTGGAGTGCAAGTCGAAGACTCCGGCGGAAAAGCGGAGTCAGGGAGACCCCGGAGGCGATAGCCGAGGAGGCTCCCGGCCCGCCCGCGGAAAGCGAAGACTTGCGCGGAAATCAACAGCGATATTTTTAACAGAGCCAAAAATAAAATAGGGCATTTCTGTAGATAACCGAACATACGCTGACAGAGCGCAAGTTTTTCTTTACTCAAATCATAATTTTGTCCATTTTTTTACAATGCATATATGGAAAGCCTTTCAGGTGAAAAAATTAACCGAAAGCATCTTGCTATTCCCCAAAAGACCCTGTATAGTACAATGTTGTTTAATATACATGCATCATGTATATATATAGTAACACCCCCTCTTAAGGGGCGAATTTTTAATTAGGAAAGGATATCCTATCACTATGAAGCTTGGTGCCCGCATTTTCAAAACGGGAATCGCGATTGTTTTAGCATTGTTTGTAGCAGAGATCCTGCATCTTCCGTCCCCTGTATTTGCTGGGATTGCAGCGATTTTTGCCGTCCAGCCGACCATTTATCGTTCGTATTTGTCGATCATCGAACAGGTACAGGCCAATTTGATCGGCGCTATACTGGCAGTCGCCATCGTCCTTCTATTTGGAAATCACGTCATATTTGTGGGACTGGCCGCCATCATTGCCATAACGATTATATTAAAGTTAAAAATAGAGAACACGATCGGTTTGTCGCTTGTTACGATGATTTCCATCATGGAAGCACCCGGAGAAAATTTCATTCAGTTTGCCATCATACGTTTTTCTACTATTATGCTAGGGGTGTTTTCATCCTTTATCGTAAACTTGATTTTTCTGCCGCCAAAGTATGAGACTAAATTATTTTCCCGCGTTTCGAATGTGACGGAGGATATGCTGAAATGGATCCGCCTCAGCACCCGTCACGCAACAGAGAATCACTTGTTGAAAAAGGACATGGAAAAGATCAAAGAGCGGCTGATCAAAATCGATCAAATCTATCTTCATTTCAAGGAAGAACGCAGTTATTTTAAAATGAATCATATTGCGAAAAATAGAAAGCTAGTGATTTATCGCCAAATGATTTCAACGCTAAGGAGAGCATTTGAAATTTTGAAAAGGCTCCACCGCTTCGAGAATGACATCCATCAGCTGCCGGAGGAAATCCTGCAGTTGATCCAAGGCCAACTCGATGGACTGATGAGCTACCATGAACAGCTTTTATTGAAATTCGTCGGCAAAGTAAAGGCGGATATCGAGTTTGACAGCGTCCATAATGTGTGTGCCCAGCGGAATGAATTGTTGAAAGTATTCATTAAGAGGATGAGGGAATACGATTTGCAGGAGGAAATTCAATCCTTTCATTTTATGCACCTCCTCTCTTCCATCTTGGAATATAATGAGCACCTTGAACATTTAGAAAAACTCATTGCCAGCTTCCAATCGTACCACGTAGAAGAAAACGAAGTATTGGTTGAAGATGATGACGATTAATAAAAAGAAAAGACAGCTGCCCATCCGGGAAGCTGTCTTTTCCATTGATTATTTCTATCAGTGGTTGATTCCCACTTCAGGCGAACGCTTTCTGCGGACCGCTTCTCCCATCGCTGTCGCAGCTATTCGTTTCTATCAACTACTAAAAATAAAAAAGGGAAAGAGGATTTTTCCCTCGTTCCCTTTTGTCTACATATTAAGAAGCTGCATCCTAATTTTATCAAAGTTGTTTAAAACCCTGCTTTGTTTAGTTCTTCATCCTTGGGTCAAGTGCATCACGCAAACCATCTCCCATGAGGTTGAATCCTAATACAGTTACCATGATGGCAAGTCCCGGAAAAATCATCGTCCATGGTGCTTGAATCAGGTACTGCCTGGAATCTGCAAGCATTTTCCCCCATTCTGCAGCAGGCGGCTGTGCCCCAAGCCCAAGGAAACCAAGCGCAGCCGCTTCAATGATGGCAGTCGCGATCGCAAGCGTCCCTTGAACAATGATCGGAGCCATACTGTTCGGCAGGATGTGCTGGAACAGGATCCTGACATCGCTCATTCCGATTGCTTTGGCCGACATGATGTATTCTTCCTGCTTGACGCTCAACACTTTTGAACGGATCAAACGCCCGAAGTTCGGGACATTGATGATTGCGATCGCAATCAGGGCATTTCTAAGTGATGGCCCCAAAACAGCCACGACAGCAATCGCCAGCAAGATGCTCGGGAATGCCAGCATGATGTCAAAAAAGCGGGAGATGATGATGTCCGTCCATTTTCCATAATAGCCCGCGATGATTCCAAGGAGGCTTCCGACAACGACGGAGCCAACGACTGCAAAGAATCCTACCGTTAATGAAATTCTTGCCCCATACAATACCCTTGAAAATATATCACGGCCGAAATCATCCGTTCCGAACCAATGCTCTGCCGACGGTGATTGAAGCCTGTCAGACAACATTTGCTCATTGTTTCCTTGCGGCGCCAATAATGGCGCAAAAAATGCGATGAAAATGAAGAATATAACGATGCCAGCGCCGATCAGCGCAGATTTATTCTTCTTGAACCCTCTCCACGCTTCCTTCCAAGGAGAAGACACTTCTTCGGCTTTTACGGACTGAAGCTTTTCTTGATTGGGAGCTAGTTCTGCCATATCGATTCCTCCTTACTTCATAACCTTTTATGACTTAGTTGTATTTGATCCTTGGATCCACTGCTGCATAGAGGAGATCTACGACCAAATTAATGAAGACAAATATAAATGCTATCAACAAGATGCCGGATTGAATGACCGGATAATCACGATATGAAATAGCATCATAAATATACCTGCCTATGCCTGGCCATCCGAAGATCGTTTCTGTCAAGATTGCGCCCCCCAATAATAGCCCCATCTGCAAGCCGATGACGGTCAATACCGGGATCACTGCATTTTTCAGCGAATGCTTGTAGACGACCCAGAACATCTTCATTCCTTTCGCACGCGCGGTGCGGATAAAGTCAGAACGCATCACCTCAAGCATACTGGAACGCGTCATCCTGGCAATGATGGCCATCGGGATCGTACCAAGCGCGATGCCCGGAAGGATTAAATGCTTCAGCACTTCGATGAATTGATCGAATCTTCCTTGAATCAACGTATCCAATAAATACAAATTTGTGATCGCTTCGATTGGATCGCGTATATTTTCACGGCCGGTCGTCGGCAGCCAATGAAGATTGATGGAGAATACCCACTGTTCCATGAGGCCAAGCCAGAAAATAGGGATCGAAACGCCCAACAATGCTAGAATCATCGCTGCGTAGTCGAACCATGAATTTTGGAACCATGCACTGATGATTCCAGCATTGACCCCAACAACAACCGCGATGACCATCGCGACGAGGGAAAGCTCGAGGGTTGCGGCTAAGTATGGCCAAATTTCTTCACTGACAGCCGTCCTTGTTCGGATCGACGTGCCCAAATTCCCCTGGAGTAGATGTTTAATATAATCGATGTACTGAACATACCAAGGATGATTCAAGCCCAGCTCTTTCGTCAATGCAGCAACAGCTTCCTTCGTGGCCTGCTGGCCGAGGATGACCTGTGCGGGATTACCGGGAATCGCACGAATGATCAAAAAAACGACAAACGTCATTCCAAGTAGAACGGGAATCAATTGTAATATCCTTCTGATTGTATATTGAAGCATGCTGTCTCACCTCTTCTACCATATATGTACAACGGGGAACGAGCCCCAATGGACAATTCATAAAACCTTGCCCATTTCTATCAATCTGTTAAAATCGGACCGTTTATTTCACAATAAAGGGGAGACAGCCACCTCCCCTTTATCCTTCATTCTTATTTTCCGAAGTATACTCCGTCTAGCCAGTCAGATCCTGTTGGATGTGGATAGAAGTCCTTCAAGTTCGCTTTACCTGCAAGAAGAGGTGTAGAGTGAACAAGAGGTGCCCATGGAGCATCTTCATGGATGATTTCTTGTGCTTGTTTGTACAATTCGTTTCGTTTTGATTCATCAACTTCTGATTGTGCTTTGATCAGGATGTCATGAAGCTTATCGTTGCTATAGTAAGAGTAGTTGTTGCTTCCGATGCTGTCTTTATCAAGCAATGCATATAGGAAGTTATCGGCATCCCCGTTATCGCCAGTCCAGCCAAGAAGGTATGCATCCGCTTCCCCTTTGCTTGCTTTTTCAAGGTATGTTGCCCACTCATAAGAAACGATTTTTGCTTTAACACCGATTTTTGCAAAGTTAGCTTGGATTGCTTCGGCAATTTTCTTTCCATCCGGCATATATGGACGTGGAACAGGCATAGCCCATAGCTCCATTTCGAATCCATTCGGATAGCCAGCTTCTTTTAACAATTCCTTCGCTTTATCCAAATTGAACTCATATGGCTGGATATCATCGTCATAGCCGCTGATAACCGGAGGCATCGGGTTTTTCGCTGGAACTCCTTTACCGCCGTAGAATGCATCGATCAACGCTTGACGATCAATCGCATAGTTCAGGGCTTGGCGCACTTTCGGATTGTCAAATGGCTTTCTAGTAACCGTGAACCCTAAGTATCCAACGTTCATAGATGGACGTTCGTACAATTGAAGATCTGGGTTGGACTTGATTTGGTCTGCATCACTTGGATTGATGCCATCAGCCAAATCAATTTCCCCATTCATTAGCGCATTCAGACGCGCTGAGTTTTCTGGAATGGATTTGAATACGATTTGATCAAGCTTCGGATAACCTTTTTTCCAGTAGTCTTTGTTTTTCTCGATGACAACTTTATCGTTGTGCTTCCACTCGACGAATTTGAATGGTCCTGTACCTACAGGGTTTTCAGTGAATTTGTCGCCGAATTTTTTCACGGCATCCGGGCTCGCGATTGCGAATGGACTCATTGCCAAGTTCTTCAAGAATGGAGCTTGTGGACGTTTAAGCGTGAATTGTACTTGATTGTCATTCAGCGCTTTTACTTCCTTGATGACTAAACCGTCATCGCCTTTGTATCCACCGAACATGGAAGCAAAGTATGGGAATTTATCCGCATCACCGTTCATCCATCTTTCAAAGTTGAATACGACCGCATCGGCATTGAAATCTGTTCCGTCCTGGAATTTTACTCCTTTGCGAAGGTCGAACGTATATGTCAGACCGTCATCGGAAACATCCCATTTCGTTGCTAAGCCTTCATGGATTTGTGTATCCTGTTTTCCGAACTCAACAAGTGTTTCGAAAATATTTTTTGTAACTTTGAATGATTCCCCATCTGTTACAGCTGCTGGATCGAGACCGACTGAGTCACCACCGCGGCCGAAAATTAATGTCTTTTGAGCGGATTCTCCATCAGATCCTTTAGAAGAATTACCGTTTGATGACTTCGAAGAACAGCCGACAAGGGCTGAGGACAAAATCATCAGAAAGACAAAAGCTAGTAAAAAACTCTTTTTCTTCACATTGACCCCTCCATAAATCTTTTTTTATTGTCACGCTGCTTAATCATTCGAGTACAAATGACAAGCAACATAATGACCTGGTTCAGCTTCTTTGAATTGAGGCGTTGCCGATTTGCAAATGTCCATGGCATGCGGACATCTTGTATGGAACGCGCAGCCCTTAGGCGGGTTGGACGGACTCGGGATATCCCCTTGCAGGATGATCGTGTCGCGCTTGTATTCCGGATCCGGGATTGGAACCGCGGAAAGCAGCGCCTGTGTATATGGATGCAGCGGTTTTTCATATAATTTATCGCTTTCTGTAAGCTCCGCCATCCTTCCTAAATACATCACCCCGACTCGGTCGCTTATATGTCTCACGACGCCAAGATCATGGGCGATAAAGATATAGGTCAAATCAAACTCTGATTGGAGATCCTCCAGCAGATTCAGCACCTGGGATTGAATCGAGACATCCAAAGCGGATACCGGCTCATCGGCAATGATCAGTTTTGGTTTTGTCATCAAAGCCCTGGCAATTCCGATCCGCTGCCTCTGCCCCCCAGAAAACTGGTGGGGATACCTTTTGGCATAGTAGCTGCTCAAGCCGACCACTTCCAAAAGCTCCCTAACTTTTTTCTTTCTTTCAGCCGCATTGCCGATACCATGGACAATGAGCGGCTCCTCCAAAATCTTCTCCACAGTGTGGCGGGGGTTCAAGGAAGCAAACGGATCCTGAAACACCATCTGCATGTCCCTGCGGAGGGAGCGCATATCTTTTTTTGATAGTTTCGTAATATCTTTGCCTTCAAATTTAATCGCACCCTCTGTCGGTTCGATCAACCTGAGAAGCATCCTCCCTGTGGTCGATTTACCACAGCCGCTTTCCCCGACGATTCCGAGCGTTTCCCCTTTGTTCACGGAAAAGGATACGCCGTCCACTGCTTTGACATGTCCGACAGTCTTGCCGAATACACCGCCCGTCAATGGGAAATGCTTTTTTAAATCTTGAATTTCCAATAAAGGCTCTTTTACTAATTCGGTCATACGCCAACACCTACTTTGCTATCGTGCAAGAAACAACGCGTTTGATGATAGTCGTCCGTTTTGTAAAGCTCTGGATTTTCGCTCCAGCAGCGGTCAAATGCAAACTCACACCTTGCCGCAAATCGACAGCCTTCCTTGACGGCGCCGGGCTTTGGCACATTGCCAGGTATCGAATATAGGCGCTGCTGCTTTTTCCTCATATCCGGAACTGATTGGATCAGTCCTTTTGTGTATGGATGCTGAGGATTTTTGAAAATCGTTTGGACATCCCCTTCTTCGACGACCTTTCCGGAATACATGACGATGATCCGGTCGCAGACCTCTGCAACGACGCCAAGGTCATGTGTGATCATGATGATCGCGGTGTTCAGGTCCTTGTTCAGATCTCGCATCAGTTTTAATATCTGTGCCTGGATGGTCACATCGAGAGCCGTTGTCGGTTCATCCGCGATAAGCAGCTTTGGATCACATACCATTGCCATCGCAATCATGACGCGCTGCCTCATTCCACCGGATAGCTGATGAGGATACTCGTCCATCAATTCTTCCGAACGCGGCAGACCGACCAGCTTCATCATCTCAACTGCACGTTCACGCGCTTTTGCTTTCGACCACTTGTTATGTATTCTGATTGCTTCCATTAATTGATTCCCAATCGTGAAAACAGGATTGAGGGAAGTCATCGGCTCCTGGAAGATCATCGCGATGTCATTTCCACGGATCTGCCTCATTCTTCGTTCCGATGCTTTTGTTAAATCCTCATTTTGAAATAGGATTTTCCCATCGACTATTTTCCCAGGCGGTTTCG
The DNA here is from genome assembly GCF_003668575.1 of Falsibacillus albus. Lineage (NCBI taxonomy): Bacteria > Bacillati > Bacillota > Bacilli > Caryophanales > Bacillaceae > Falsibacillus > Falsibacillus albus. Next base: position 16,503 of record NZ_RCVZ01000018.1, read on the forward strand.
GTACCAGCCCCATGATCGACAGGGACGTTACACTTTTCCCGCATCCTGATTCACCAACGATGCCAAGGATTTCTCCTTCTTTCACATGAAAGTCAACTCCGTCTACAGCCGGGATTTCCCCGTCATCTGTAAAGAAGGATGTTTTTAAATTCTCCACCGTTAGTACCGTTTCCTTAGTGGTCACTCATATCCCCCCTGCTGCCTAATTATCAGAAAATCTTAAATTTTCCATTATGTCGTATGTGCTTTATTATACACACATAAATTGTTTTGACAATACTAAATTTTTCGAAAATTATATCTATATATCGTTATTGCTTCAAAGTGTTAAAGCTCCTAAATTTCAAATACATGACAATTATTATGCAGTGTTCGCCGTTATTGCAGGGTCGTTTTTTACAAATGGATTGCATAATGATATTTTTCTAAAATAATATCATTCTACCTCTTTACTTTATTAAATAACTAAATTTGATATTCCTATATACTTTTTTCAAACTTCTTCCAATATGGTTCCTGTCTTCATGATAAATTTTTGCTATAGGATAATAGTAACATGTGGAAAGCGGCTGTTTTTTATTAGGCTCTCTTCTCAAAGATTGTTGTTTTTAACAGTTTTTCTTTCAAATATCTCATCATATGAGGTTGATTGGAGAGGAAGGTGCGAGACTCCAGAGTGATCAGCGGGCAAGTGAGACCTCGCAGCGAAGCGAGGAGAGGTTGGGCGGATGTTCGATTTCGGCACCTCGTGTGCCAACATCGAACGACCTCACTTTGTGTGAGTCCCCTCGGAAAGCGAGAATCCTGCAGCGGAAATCAACCTTACACAACCTTTGATGAATACTTTACGAAAAGAGCGTATTTAAAAGGCTCTTCCGAGGTCTACCGAAGTTTGCTGACTTACCGAGTACGAGTCAGCTTTTAACAAGCTAAAATCAACAAAAAAAAGAAAATCCATTCTTGAAGGTTCCCTCATCATTGTTCATTTTCGTCCTCGATCTGAAACAATCAGATATTGGAATCTTGATATTCTTCACCCTTCTTTTTAAGATATATAAGACATTTAACATACCCGATTCCGATGAAAGAAAAAGTGCTATTAACGATGATTGTGAAAAGGGTCAGGTCTTTAACTTCAACAACGACTGTATAAAAATATGCTGCCAAGCCACTTGCCAATATGAGAAATAAAAAATGGATGCGCGGAAATAAAACACTCACTAATGCACTTAAAATTAAGATTAAAACAACCATTAAGAGAAAATGCCAATATAGAAGATAATAGATCACCTCCATATTTTCCACCACCCCTGGGATTTTCTATATTTTACCATGATAATCCATAATGCTAATACAACTTTATCCTATTGTTTGGTCAGAAGTCTGGCCAAGTCCTAAAATGCCATAGAAAAAAAAGGGGTGGTTTCAAAGGACGAAGCCGCGGCTTTATCCTTGAAACCAACCCTTTAATTGTTGATATCATTTTTTCAGCTATCCAGCTGCTGTACTTGGAATAGGCGATAATAATTCCCTTCTGCCCGCATTAATTCGGCGTGGGAGCCGATTTCTGAAATTCTTCCATGCTCGATCAGGACGATCCGGTCGGCATGGGTGATCGTTGAAAGGCGGTGGGCCACGATAAAGGTTGTGCGATCCTTGGCAAGCTTTTCAAGCGCTTCTTGAATCAAATGTTCGCTTTCAAGATCGAGGGCAGAGGTTGCTTCATCAAGGACGAGCAAAGGCGGATTCTTCAAAAAGACCCTGGCAATGGCAACCCGCTGCTTTTGGCCGCCTGAAAGCTTGACCCCTCTTTCGCCGACTTTTGTGTCGTATCCTTTTGGGAGGCTCATGATGAAATCATGTGCATTTGCGGCCCTTGCAGCCGTTTCCACTTCTTCATCTGTTGCATCGGGCTTCCCTAATTTGATATTTGTTTTGACCGATTCGCTGAATAAAATATTGTCCTGGAGCACCATCCCGATCTTATCGCGCAGGCTCCTAACCTGGAATTTCCGTATATCGGTGCCATCCAGCACGATTCTCCCGGCCGTTACATCGTAGAAGCGCGGAATCAGGCTGACTAGAGACGATTTTCCCCCGCCGCTCATCCCGACTAATGCAATCGTTTCACCCGGCATGATATTTAGATCGATATCCTCCAGTACGTTCCCTTCATCGTCATCATAGGAAAAGCTGATCTGATCGAAATGAATGTTTCCTTTGACATCCTTGCATTCAATCGCATCTGGTTCATCGTCAATATCATATTTTTCATCAAGCAGTTCAAATACACGGTCCATCGATGCAATCGATTGAGTAAGCGTAGTTGAAGAATTGACAATCCTGCGAAGAGGGTTATACAACCGGTCGATATACGCAATGAATGCGACCATCGTTCCCAGTGTCAGGTCCCCCTGGATGACCTGGTAGCCCGAATAGCCGATCACAAGAAGCGGCGCGACGTCGGTAATCGTATTGACGACGGCAAATGCCTTCGCATTCCAATTCGTGTGATTCAAAGCCTTTTGCAGGAAATTCTGGTTCTGCTGATCGAACTGGGTTTGTTCATAGTCTTCAATGGCAAAGCTTTTGATCACCGCCATCCCTTGGACCCGTTCATGCAAATAGCCCTGCACTTCTGCAAGCGCCTGTGACCGTGCACGTGTGAGCTTCCTTAAATTTCCGAAGAAATATCGTACCGATAAAGCGTAAAACGGGAATACAATCAAGGAGACGATCGTCAGCGTCACATTCATCGTCATCATGATGCCCACAGCAATGATGATCGTCGCCGCATCCAGCCATAGATTCATCAGGCCGGTAATGACAAAATTCTTCGTCTGTTCGACGTCATTGATGACCCTTGAGATGACTTCCCCCGCTCTTGTATTGGCATAATATTTGAAGCTTAGTTTCTGGATATGGGTAAATAATCTGTCACGTATATCATATAAAATCTTATTTCCGGTCCACTGGGCAAAATATTGTCTATAATATTCGACGGGCGGCCTGAGTACCAGGAAGATGACGACCATCGCGCCCATCACCATGAATAGTTTGGTCGTTTTCTCATCCTTCGGCATCGAGTGGCTTCCGACAATATCATCAATCACATATTTAATCAAAATCGGGATCAGCAGTGGGATGACGAATTTTATGATGCCGATGAACAATGTCCCAATAATTTGCAGTCGATATGGCTTTACGAACCGCATGTACCTTTTGATGCTGTCCATATTATTTCCTCCTTCCTCTGAACGGCTTTTTCAACAATGAAAAAACCTGTTGATGTGTTCTCAACAGGTACCGTTATCCTTTTATCACCACTTTATCAACGACGATATGTTAAGTATCTTTCATACCATATATCAATAAAATCCGGCGCAAACGGCCCTTTTCTCTGTCTGATCCAGCGCACAAGTTTGTCTACATTCCGCTTTAGGATTTCATCGATGACATTTGGATAGCCCATTTGCTTTCGATGCTGTTCATATTCATCTTCATCGAGAAGATTGAAAGTCATATCCGGGAATACTTTAATATCTAAATCGTAGTCGATATATTTCAATGCTTCTTTATCATAAACAAACGGTGAGCTGAGATTACAGTAATAGTATATCCCATCTTCACGAATCATCCCGATGATATTGAACCAGTGCTCACCGTGGAAGTAGCAGATCGCAGGCTCGCGCGTCACCCATGTCCGTCCATCGGATTCCGTCACGATCGTTCGATCATTCCCACCGATGACTAGATTTTTCGTACCTTTCAACACCATTGTTTCATCCCAAACTCTATGTAACTTTCCATCATGTTTATAACTGTGGATTTGAATTCCTTCACCTTCAACCGGAACCGCCATTACTATTTCCCCTACTTTCCATCCGAATTCCTCATTTTATGTATGTATTCGTTTTTAAAAAAAATAAAATAACCCCTTCTTCGGAGGCTCTTAAATATATATTGCTCTTTCATCTTCACCGCAGCCACGTATGTGAAAAAGCCTATTTTCAAAAGGGACCGAATCTCTTTTTCCTATTATTATAACGTTTAATCACAATTTTTAAAACAAAAGAGCCCTTGTTTTTCACAAGAGCCGCCGTCGCTTGGTTTTTCCCCATTCATACTTTACGCAAACATTTTCATTTCTTGATATGACCTGATCACTTCATCCGTCTGAGCTTCAAAGGTTTTTTGGATTTTATGAAGTTCTTTTTTCATCTGGGCGATCTCTTCCTTTATATTTTCCAGTCTTGCTTCCTCCTGCAGCTGAATCAGTTCCATCTCCAATTCCTGACAACGTTCAATTTCAGCCTGCAAATACAAGAGACGTTCCATCGTTTCCAATTGATCCGAAACCAATTTGTTGAATTGAGACATGCCGGCACCCACCTTTATGATTTGCTCTTTCATAATTTCTTGGTTCAGAAGGAAATCCCTTTGACTAGTTCTGTCAGTTGAGAAGTAGTTTTGTCGAACGGGATGAATTGGTCCTTTAGTAGGATGGGCATTAGGGGTGGCACTTTTGTGACAGGCACCTCCAAGCACTGCTCATGGAAAAGAGCCGACTCTATTCGAGTCAGCTCCCTGTATTGGCCACTACAATGGTTATTGTTGAGCCTGGTTTCCTGAAGCTTGGTTTTTCTTAGCTTCAGATTGTTGGTTTTGTTGTTTAACTTGTTGAGCGTTCGTTTCAGATGCGAACTCAGTACCGTATTGTTGAGCTGCACCAGCTTGTTGACCAGCTTGAGCGTTTTGTTGTTTCACGTGTTGAACGCTTGTACCAGCTTGAGTTTTGTTTGGTTGTTTTGCCATTGTAATCACCTCCACGCTCATTAATTTATCCATTAATGCGGGAGGCTATCCAACGAATTTTATGGAAAAAATTTCTATTTGTTTCTAAGCGCCACCTCTTTATACGAGGAGTGAACGCCCACCATCGACGATAATCGTTTGGCCACGGATCATGAAGGCATCGTCGGACACGAGGAATTTCACTGTTTTTACGAGGTCCTCTATTTCGACCATTCGTCCTGCAGGCGTTTTTTCCCTTGCATCCTGAAGCAGCTGTTCACGGTTAGGGAAATGCGTCAGTGCATCTGTATCGATTGCACCGCCGGAAACGGCATTGACAACGATGCCTTTTGGCGCAAGCTCCACGGACAAGTAGCGTGTCAGAGCTTCTACCGCAGCTTTTGATACACCGACTGTCGTATAATTTTCAAGATAGCGGATGGATCCAAGCGAACTGATGCTGACGATTTTGCCGCCTTTGTCCATCAACTTTGCTGCTTCCTGCGCACAGAATAAAAGCGCTTTGCTGTTAATGTTCATGGTCCAATCCCAGTGGGACTCTTCCAATTCCATTACCGGGCGCAGTACACCGGATGCCGCATTACTGATGAACACATCTAGGCGTCCAAATTCGTCTTTAATCGTGGCAAACATCGTACGGATTTTTTCAACATCCCCGACATTCGCACGGATGATCAATGCTTTTTGTCCTAGCTTTTCTATTTCCTCTGCTGTTTCCATCGCCGCTTTTTTGCTGCGGGCATAGTTTACAACGATATCATAGCCTTGCTTGGCAAGCTCCAGGGCGATCGCTTTTCCGACCCCGCGGCTGCTCCCAGTGACCAATGCAACTTTATTTGTCATATTTATTCATCCTTTCTCATCATATATTTTAGCGATTTTGCGAATAACAAACAATGCTGCAATCAAGAATAATGAACAATGACGTTTAAAAAGGAGTGGGTAAATACATGTACGTTGGCAGGGACATGACCGAACTATCTATGCTATCCAAAAAAGACTGGAAGGAATCAGAGCTCGAATACTTTCACCATTCCCTCCAGCAAATGGTTCCATACCTGAACGCTGAAGGCCAATCCATCCACAAGCAAATCATCGAAGAAATTGAAAGTAGAGGCGGGTTGAAAAGGAACGAAGCAGACTACACACACGGGACAGAACGAAGCGGAGATTAATTTTAAAAGGATGACTAAAAGGGTGACAGGCACCATCCAGAAAATGGATGGTGCCTGTCACCCTTTATTAAAAATCACTCTTTTTCTTTATAGTGCTTCCACATTTTTTGGTTTGAAACGGGGAAGGTGTATTTCTGCATTTCTTCCTCGGTGACAAGCTTCAATGTTTCGGATTGTGGAATGTCACCGCCCACTTCTCCCGCATATACTTCAATATTCCAGGTTAAATGGGAGAATACGTGGTCAAGTTTTGCGAACGCCCCGTTTTCAAGCTTGGCATCCTCACTGTATTCTTTCTGCAAATAATCATTCAACTGTCTTTTTGCAGAAGTGTAGTTTGAATCAATTTCGAAATACGGAAATTCCCAAAGGTTTGCAAGCAGGCCTTCGCTAGGCCGTTTTCTGATCAAGTACTTTCCGTCAACCGTCCGAAGCACAGCAGAAGCCAATTGAACTTTTTTATTTTTCTTATTTTTCGTTTTGACTGGAAGTTCAGCTTGCACCCCTTCATGAAAGGCCTGACAATGTTCCCGGACCGGACAAAGCAGACACGAAGGGGATGTCGGTGTACAAATGATCGCGCCAAGCTCCATCAACGCCTGATTGAAATCGGATGGATTGTCTTTCGCAATCAGTTCACGGACCGCTTCTTCAAAGATTTTTCGCGTGGCAGGTTTGGCGATATCCTCCCAAATGGAAAGGATCCTGGAAAGGACGCGCATCACATTTCCATCGACTGCCGGTTCCGGGACACCGTAAGCAATGCTCAGAACCGCTCCCGTAGTATAGGGGCCCACGCCTTTCAACTTAGAGATTTCTTTTGCATTATCTGGCACAATGCCGGCGTACGTTTCTTTCACTTCCTTTACAGCTTTATGTAAATTCCGGACCCTTGAATAATAGCCAAGTCCTTCCCATGCTTTCAGCACCTGTTCTTCCTCGGCTTCTGCCAACGCGTTCAGTGTCGGGAATTTCGCCATGAAGTTATTGAAATACGGGATAACCGTATCGACCCTCGTTTGCTGGAGCATGATTTCTGAAACCCATACACGATAAGGGTCTTTATTTTCCCGCCAAGGAAGGATTCTCTGCTCACGTTGAAACCAATCGATTAAATCCCGCTGGAATTGGGATATGTTCACGTTTTCTAGATTCTTCAAAAATATTTTTGTCACTATACTGCCTCCAAGATGTTAAACTCAATGCAAATTAGGGAATAACAATATTATAGGTCTGTAATCATGCCAAAGCATTCCATTTTTTCCACTCCTCCATCGATCATGGAGTCCAACGATCCGAATATCGCATGTTCACGCGAGGTCCTCAGTTTTTTCAAAGCAAAAAAATGCGCTTCTGATGGGACTTGAAACATCTCCAGGACAGAGCACGGATCGTGGTTGGAACGATGCAAAAGGATATGCCCTGCATCGAAGTGAGATAAATTGGCGGCGACCTCCTTGATCGTTTCGTGATATTGTGGAAGGAGATACGCTTTGACTTCATATCGTATACACATTTGAATGGATTTTCCCATTGTACAGAACTCCTTTATACCTTATCATGTTTTGAAATGAATACAAGCTTTCCTACACCGGTAAAATATGTCCTTTTTGCTAAAGGAGGAATTCTTTCTTGGATACTGGTACACACGTTGTCATGGGATTCGCGATCGGCGGATTGGCCACGCTCGATCCCATTGTTGCTGAAAATACAGCCACTGCACACAGCGTCCTGATTGCAGCGCTGATTGGTTCACAGGTTCCCGATATCGATACGGTTCTTAAATTAAGGAATAACGCCGTCTATATACGCAATCACCGGGGGATCACGCATTCCATTCCGGCCGTCTGCCTCTGGCCGCTGGCTATAGTGGCCGTTATATACCCATTGGTTCCGGAGGCAAACTTGCTTCATTTATGGATTTGGACATTTATCGCGGTTTTCCTCCATGTATTTGTCGACATTTTTAATGCCTATGGGACACAGGCATTGCGTCCATTTTCGTCGAAATGGGTCGCATTGGGGGTCATTAACACGTTTGATCCGTTCATTTTCGGAATCCACATCGTCGGCTTGATTATGTGGGCTCTCGGAGGCGATCCCGGATATACATTTTTGGCGATCTATATGATCTTGATCATTTACTATCTAATACGGTTCCAGGTGCATTTTGCCGTCAAGCATTCCGTCAAGAAGCTGGTTCCGGATGCGGAAAGCATCATCGTGTCCCCGACGGTCAGATTCCACCAATGGCGCATTGCCGTCAAAACGAAAGACTATTTTTATGTCGCACGTGCCTATCAAAGATCGGTGACGATTTTGGATAAATTCAAACGGGTTCCTGTTCCGGAAACAGACGTCATCCGTTCTGCCAAAAGAGACAAAAATCTGTCTGCTTTCCTGCATTTCTCACCAGTTTTCCGATGGGAAGTGGACGAATTCGACGATTTTTATGAAGTAAGATTCATCGACCTCCGCTATCGAAGCAATGGTCATTACCCATTTGTCGCGGTCGTACAGCTCGATACAGAGCTCGAGATCATCGGTTCCTATACGGGATGGATTTTCAGTGAGGAAAAACTTCGAAAGAAATTGGATGTGAATCCTGGATAAAAGAAAAATCCCTTGCTTTGCGGCAGGGGATTTTTTTACTGGAGTTTTAAAAAATATAGTGTGTGGATTTGCGCAGCAAAAGCATCCTTATCAATGCTTCACATCATCTGAATCTTCCAACAGATGCTTATATCTCGGATTCCTCGCTGCAAATTCATGGAGCCTTTCTCCATACTGCTCGATCCAATGGATGACCACTTTTGCAGTCATTTCCCGGCCCTTGTACTCATGGCCGGCTTTGGCATATGTCGTTTCGAAATCTTCCCATAGGAGTTCGACCAAGCTCCGTGCACGCCCATGGCTGATTTGATCATTTTTGATCAACAATAAATCGGTTAATTTATCAATGTATTCATTCATAATTTACACCTCTATTCCCATTAAAATATCCCTTTGAAATAACATAGTCCTTCATTAAATCATTCATACTAAAGTTACGTGGGAAAGCATTGCATTCAGATCTTTGCTTTTTCATGAGTGTTCAAGACATGCTTGCAGGAGGCTATTTTATGCGAAACAAAAAGAATGGATTTCCATATGGAAATGACAATAAGTTCGAAGGCGAACCACGGGCAAAAGCCGAATATTCTTCTAAAAGAGCCAACGGGACCATCAATACTCATCCTCAAGAACGAATGAGGGCTTCCAATCAGCGAGAACAGGATTCATTTGAAACCTATTGAGCATTGGAAATTTTGAAGGGGGCTTTGTAATGGCAAATATGAAAAATAACTTCAGCGACAACAAATACTCCAGCCCATTTGCGAAAGGCTGGTATAACCCGAAGCACTCGTACGCCCAGGTGAATGGCGAAACGAAGCTTACCCAAAAGCACATCATCCTTGAACACGAAACACGAAAGCGCTCATAGTAAAGCCGGGCTGGTCATGAGGCGAAATCGCCTCATGATACCAGCCTACTTTTTATTATTTTGCAAAAGAGAAATCGGCAACGCTTCTTCTTTTCCGTCGCCATTCAGACGGTATCCCCATGCAAAAACACCGTTTAAATAATCTATTTTAAAATGACTGCCCGGATCGCCTATAATGGCATAAATCTTGCCTGGTTCAAAATCTTCCGGATTGAGCAGATAAGCCTGTGCCATTGTCGACTTGCGCTCGAGGACGGCAAATTCATTGACCATGCCAAGCTGCTCGGCTTTCCTGGCTTTTTCACGCAATTGAGCAATCTCCTGGTTAAGCTCATGCTGAGTCATTTGACTGTATCTTTTTTCCTGTTCCATCAGTATCACCTCAATTTCATTATTTAGTATAGAGAAAAATTAGGCTACAATAAAGCTATAATCTTTCTAGGAGGGACATCATGACAAAAATTGCAATCACCGGTGCCGGTACTGGATTAGGAAAAGAACTGGCCCTTCAATATGCACAAAGTGGAAATGAGCTTCATCTCATCGGCCGCACGCAAAGCAGCCTCGAGAAGACTGCAAACGATATAAGGGAAAAAGGTGCAGAAGCGAATATCCACATCGCCGACCTTACTTCCGAAGCTGAAGTACATAACGTATTTACTACTATAGGTTCACTTGATATTTTGATCAACAACGCAGGTATAGGCTATTTTGGGGAATTTCTGGAATCAACAACGGATGAAATGGACAAGATGTTCGAAATCAACAGCTTTGCCCCGATCTATACAAGCAGGGCAGTTCTTCCAATCTTCAAAGAAAAAGATCATGGCACGATCATCAATATCATTTCCACAGCCGGACTTCGCGGAAAGAAAAACGAGGCATTATATGTCTCAAGTAAATTTGCATTAAGGGGCTTCACGGAAAGCCTGCAGAAAGAATACGAAGAAACCGGCATCCGCATCGTCGGTGCCTATATGGGTGGCATGAATACCCCATTTTGGGATGACACCGATCATATCAAGGACAAAAGCCGCCTGCGTTCACCACAGGAAATCGCAGAAATCATCGTCAGTGAAAGCCGCGAGAAGACGGAAATCATCATTGAATCGAAAAAATAATTTCGATTGACGTGGCTGATTTACGCTGCAGGATTTGCGGACAGGCCTTTACCACCAACTTCGGAAACATTTTGAATGTATGGAACACAATTTGGGCGCTTAGGACTGATTTTAGGGCTCTTACCGAGTCTTTAAGTCCATTTTAGGCTCTCCGAACCAAACCATCCTTTATTGAACATAAGCGAATGAGCGTTCTGCTCATTCGCTTTCTTCTTCGTTTATATAATCTATAAACCGCTCGATCAAATCCATGCTGAAGCCCTTCCTGTATAAGGCTTGCTTCATTTTTTGGCGGTATTCAAAATCGTCGAACTTGGCATATTTGCGGTGAGCTTTTTCACCTTGATGGACGACAGCATCCCACTCTTCATCCTCTTCCTTTTCATAGGAAACCGCGTCAAGAACTTCCTGAATGATATCCCATCCAAAACCTTTCCGGATCAAAGTCTGCTCAATTTTCTGCTTGACTTGGACCTCCGACAATTTCTTGTTTTGGCGTGCGACCTTCTCGCCTAATGCCACCCCGTTCTCCAACTGATGGTCAAATAAAAACTCCTTTAAGCTCTCTTCTATGAAGTGATCTTGGATTCCTTTTTCATGCAATTCCTTGCGAATGATGACCGGTCCTTTTTTCGTCGTCGCCATTTGTGTCCGTACATAGGCGATGGCAAATTCGAGATCATTGATGTATTTGTACTCCTTCAATTTAAAAAGGATTTCCGGAATGATCGTTTCTTCGATTTCCTTTCCTTTTAAAAACGTTTCAATTTCTTTTTCCGACCTCATCCGATGGGAAAGGTAATGCAAGGCTAGATTGAACCCTTTGCGGATATCATCCTGAAACTGGATTTCAGCTAAATCCTCATCTTCCAGCTCCTTCCCTTTTTGCAGCTGAAGACGGGCCAACACTTCCTCATCAACGCTGAAAGCATATTTCTCATCCAAGAAAATATTATATCTTTCGTCATTTTTCACTTGCTTTGAAATTTTTGTAATGACTGGCATCGCTCCATCACCTCTTCTATAAATGTAACACATTGAATACGTTTTATCTTATAAACACATCTATGTAAGCAGGATTCAGACTGAATGAAAACGCTTGTCATTCGAGGCTAGTGTCCGATGAGGAGCGGAGTTATCTAGGCACATTCGCTCTAGCGAATGTTGCCTTTAAGGCGCTTTTAAGTTCAAAAGCACCCGGATAATGAGCATCCGAAGAGGACGAGCAACAAAGAAAGCGAGCGATTGTCAACAGTCTGAAATGTAACACATTGAATACGTTTTTTTATAAAGGAAACAGGTAAAATAGAAAATAAAGACGGGAGGGTTTGATGATGAGAATTGCGATTACCGGAGGAACGGGGTTTATCGGCCGGGCACTGACAAAAGAGCTCGTGAAACAGAATCATGAAGTTTTAATTTTGACGCGGAATCCCGAAAAGCATACGAATACGACGCGTATTCAATATATCAAATGGCTGGACTCTGGGGCGGAACCAGCATCTGAGCTTGGCAAGTTGGACGCATTCATCAATTTGGCCGGGGAGTCGATCAACAGCGGTCGATGGACGGATGAAAGAAAGAGACGAATATTGGAGAGCAGGATGCAGGGGACGGATGAAGTTTTGAATATTGTAGCGGAAATGCCGCAAAAACCAACTGTCTTGATCAATGCAAGCGCCATTGGCATCTATCCCCCATCCAAAAGTCATGTCTACACAGAACGGTCAAAAGAAACTGGTGATGACTTTTTAGCGGAAACCGTCTATGAATGGGAAAGAAAAGCGAAGCAAGCTGAAGAATTTGACGTCAGGGTCATATTTTCGAGGTTTGGCATCATCCTCGCAAAGGATCAGGGGGCACTTCCGAAAATCGCAATGCCATATCAATTATTTGCCGGAGGGCGAGTCGGCTCTGGGGAACAATGGATGTCCTGGATTCATATTGACGATGTAGTTAAAGGAATCACCTTTTTATTAGAGCATCCCACACTCTCTGGTCCGATCAATTTTACCGCACCTGAACCGGTGACCATGAATACGTTCGGAAAGATACTCGGCAAGGTGCTGCATCGACCTCACTGGCTTCCCGCTCCGGCGTTTGCACTGAAGGCGGTTCTCGGAGAAATGAGCATCCTCGTCCTCGATGGTCAAAAGGTGCTGCCGGAGAAGCTGATGAAAGCCGGGTATTCCTTTGAATATTCGACATTGGATGCTGCACTACGTGATATTTATCAATAATTTGTATACCGCCTCCAAGGATTGGAAAAAATAGAACTAAATCTTCTGGAGAAAGGGTGTGGCATTCATGGATAAACGGAAACAGGAAAAAATGAAAAACACATTGACTAGCGCTCAAGAAGTGACGTACAATCGCGAGTTCAAAGCTGCTGACCGCGTCGCTGGCTATAACAGCAAAAGAATCAAATAATTACCTGCTAGATTTTTGATGATATTGGACATTCTATAAGTACGGAGGCAATAAAGCTTCCGTACTTTTATCATTGAGAGGGGTTTTGTGTAGTGGGTCGTGCTCATAATCAGAAAACGCGAGATAAAAACAAAGGTAAGCTTCCACAAGTTCCGAAGAACTCGAAAACTTCGAGTGCTCAGGATGTTGAATATTCCCGCGAATTGGCTGACCAGGCTGACTTAGAAGCACAAGCTCGTGCTAACGCTGCAAATCAGCGCGTAAAGCAAAAAGAGAACAATCGATAAAAGTAACATGGTCGGGAAACGAAATGGAGATCCGATCGATTCATTCGATATCGCCGCGTCCAAGTGGTTTATGAATCTCCTCAAGTTTATATTTCAGCCCATAGATTGTTTAAATCCATTACCGCGTTGTTTATTCGACTCGCGATGGGATATAAGCAAGGGCTGATTCCGATCGAAAAGGCTGTCCATTTAAGTGGGCAGCCTTTTCTATTTATGAAGTTCTTTTGCAAGGCACAAATACTTGTGCACAACTTCTATGTGGGTAATGTGGATAAGTGTGTGAATATTTGCTAAATTAAGATCTTTTTTGTGGATAAAAGTGTGTGTAAATTTTGACAGATCACTACCAGCCGATTCTTGATGAGATTGACTCTAAGAGTCGATTTTTATCTACTTATCAAAAATCAACAAAAAAACAGCGAAGGATTCCTGTCGCTGCTGCCAAATGTGTACGTATGATTTCCTTTGCAAGCTGACCGCTTTCTGGGGGCGGTAAGCCTCCTCCGAAAGGATGACGTATTGTTCCAGTTTTTCTTTTGCTTCCACCCAAATGGTCGCTTTTCTGCCTGATTCGATCCCGTTTCCATCGCACGTCCGCCTTAACGGTCGCTTTTCTGCCCAAGGCACAGTCCCACCGTTCATTATACGGTTGTTCCCTCAGGGGTTTTGCACCATCAGCTCACTTTAATAAAACGGGTACAAGCAAAAAGCTTTTTACTTAAACCATCCCTTTTCCCTAAAATGGGTAATCGCTTCGATCCGGTTTTGCACCTCTAATTTATCGAGGATGGTGGAAATGTAGTTGCGCACGGTACCCGTTTTAATGCTGAGTTCATCGGCTATTTCTTTTGTGTTTTTGCCATCTGCCACGAGTTCAAGCACTTCTTTTTCCCGTTCTGTCAGTGGGTTTTCGTTTCCGTATACGCCCTCGATCAATTCAGGTGCGTAGATTTTTTTGCCTGCCATCACCATGCGGATGGAGCTGGCAAGTTCTTCGCTGGGACTGTCCTTGAGAAGGTAACCTCTTACCCCCGCCTTCAATGCCCGCTGGAAATATCCGGTCCGGGCAAATGTGGTCAGCACGATGACTTTGCAACCAGACCCCTTTAGCTCCTCTGCTGCTTCCAGGCCGCTTTTTCCCGGCATTTCAATGTCCATGATGCAAATGTCAGGGGTGTGTTTTCGGACAAGTTCAATCGCTTCTTCTCCGTTCGATGCCTTGCCGACGACTTCCATATCATCTTCCAAGTCCAATAACGAACCAAAAGCCCCGAGCAGCATTTGCTGATCTTCTGCTATGACGATGCTAATCATACTCATACCTCCTTGTCGACTTGTTTGACATCATTCGGCACCCTGATGGTGAGGGTCGTGCCGCTGTCCGTTGAAATATCCATTGTTCCGTTGACAAACTCGAGCCGCTCCTTCATTCCGACGAGACCATGTCCTTTTGGCTTTCCTTTTTCTTGGGACTTGAAGGTGCCGTTGTCCTTGATGACAATGACAAGCTCTTTCCACGTCTGGACGATCGAGATCGAGCAGACATCCGCTCCGCTATGCTTCACGATATTGGTGACCGCTTCTTTCAGACACATGCTGACGATATTTTCCGTCAAGAGCGAGACGTTGGTCAAGGTGAAGTCCTTAACTCCTTCAAACCGGATTTGCGCCGCCTCCAATATTTGCGTGATCCGGACAATTTCATCGTGGATGCGGATGCCGCGCATCGAAGATACCATCTTTCTGACTTCGTTCAAGGCCGTCCTCGATGTTTGCTGCACATCCTTCAGCTCTTCCCTTGCCTGCTCGGGGTTTTTGTAGACCAATTTCCTTGCAAGGTCGGTTTTCAGGCCGATTAACGAAAGCTTTTGTCCCAATGTATCATGCAGGTCTCTCGCGATTCGCTGCCTTTCCTCTAATTTAACCAGTTCAGATATTTTTTTATTTGCGTCTTCCAGTTTTTCTTCCAGCTGTCCCCGTTCCTTTCGATTATGGATGCTGAAAGGTAGAAGAATGACGCTGATCCATACAATGATGACAAATGGAAGCTGAGCGACAAATAATTCCTCATGCTTCACGATATTGAAATTGATTGACACCGACGTGCTGATTAAATGAACGAAATACAACGTTAAGAACGGAATTCGATTGTTGATGTTTCCAATAAAATAAGCTAGAAAAAAGGCAAAATATACATAGCTGAATAGGCTTGTAGACGTAATCGATATCCCCATCAGAATGATTCCCCATACATAAACCGGCCAGCCCGTCGCAAATAGAGCGATCCGGTACAGGATAAAAAAGAGGAACGTCAGAAAAATTCCGACCACAATTTCAATGGTGGACGATAATTGAAAGATGAAATAAAAAGGCAATATACAAAGAATGGTCCATATATAGGGGGCAATTCCATTTCCCCTTTGGAATGTAAAATACTTTTTGATCATAAAGGCAACCTCATTTTCGTAATTGAATCCTTACGTTTATTCTACCACTAAAGAAGGCTCCATAACTCTCCCTAAAAGAGAATCTATGGAGCCTTCCATTCATTCATGATTTAGTCGTTGCGGTTACACGTTTGATGCTGGGCTGTTTGACAGGCTTTGCTTCTTTAAACGTGACGAACTTTTTCTCCTTCTCATCCCATAAGCGGAACTTGAGGGATTTCAGGCTCGTTGCCAAAGTGATGGTCGGAACGTTTTGCAAAGGCTCGGTATTTTCATGGCACGCTTCCAGTTTATAATTGGGCACCCTTGGACTTAAATGGTGAACATGGTGATAACCGATGTTTCCTGTCAACCATTGAATGGGCTTCGGCAGCTTATAGTAAGAGCTGCCCTCAACGGCCGCCTTCACATATTCCCAGTCGTCATTACCCTCGAAATAGGAATCCTCAAAAGTATGCTGCACGTAAAACAGCCAAATTCCCATTGAGCCGGAGATGAAGAAAATCGGAAATTGAACAAGCAGGAAGGATTGCCATCCAAGCGTCCAGCAAAGCAAGGACACCGCTGCTGCGATCAATGCATTGGTTAAATACGTGTTCATGCGCTCTTTTTTTCTTGCGTCCTTGCGATTAAAACGGTTCTTCAGAAGGAAAACATAAATCGGACCCAAACCAAACATCACGATTGGATTTCGGTAAAGCCGGTATGAAATCTTCTGCCAGATGGAGGCCGCTTTATATTCCTCAATGGTCATCACCCAAATGTCTCCTGTTCCACGCTTATCCAGGTTGCTGCTTGTCGCGTGATGGACAGAGTGCTCGTGCTTCCATTGACTGAACGGGTGCATTGTGAGAACACCTGTGATCGTACCGAGAATTTTGTTCGCTTTTTTACTTTTAAAAAATGACCCATGTGTGCAGTCATGAAATATGATAAAAATCCTTGTTAAAAATCCCGCTGCAACCACTGAAATACCCAACGTCAAGAAGTAGGATACCGAGAGGCTTTCATAGGCGAGGATCCACAATAATATAAATGGCAAAATGGTGTTTAATAATTGTACAATACTGTTTTGTGTATCTGCTTTTTCATAAGGAGCAACTTGCTTCCTTAACATCGTTTGTTTTGTTTTAGTCACATATATCAATCCCTTGATCTGTCGTACACTTATTATAGAAAAATGCCTATAAATTATGCAGACATACCCGTCATGTGACATATATGATAAACGTCATATAGAGAAGGCGCGGACCGTGTTGTATTCATGTTTTCAACACCTGGGTCCGGGTCTATTTTATTTTTTTTGCTCTTCTCGTAAAGTATGTTGCTATTAAAAACAACAATATTTGCGAAACAGTCATTCTTTATTATTGCAGCTAAAACATTCTTGAAGACAAAAAAGGCAAAGGAATCGTCTCCGATTTTTCCTCTGCCTCTACACAAGCTATCGATATAGTCTCCATGCTGCCCATAATTAAGGCAATTCAGTCGTTCCCATCAAATAACGGTCGCATTCGCGGGCAGCTCCCCTGCCTTCATTGATGGCCCAGACGATGAGGCTTTGCCCCCTTCTCATATCTCCAGCTGCAAAAATGCCTTCAACATTGGTATTGTATTGGTCATACTCAGCTTTCACAGTTGAATTCGATTCGGTTTCTACGTTGAGCTGGGAGATCAATCCCTGTTCAGGTCCGCTGAAGCCTATTGCAACCAAGACAAGGTCTGCCGGCCAAACCTTTTCTGTACCAGGAATTTCATCTCGAATCCGATTTCCTTCCTCATCAATGCGGAGCTTCACATTTACAGTGTGGACCTCTTTCACTTGCCCGTTTTCATCACCGACGATTTTTTTCGTCATGACCGCAAATGCACGCGGGTCGTTGCCGAAAACATCGGTAGCTTCCTTTTGGCCATACTCGACGCGATGGATTTTTGGATATTGAGGCCATGGATTGCCCAGCTCATCACGAATCGCACCTTTTTGGTCATAAATATCAAATTGCGTGAGGCTCTTGCAATTGTGCCGCAAGGAAGTGGCCAGGCAATCCGTTCCGGTGTCACCGCCCCCGATGACGATGACATCCTTTCCTTTTGCGGAAATGTAGCTTCCGTCCTCCAAGTTGGAATCCAATAGGCTTTTTGTATTCGAATGAAGAAAATCCATCGCTTTATGGACGCCCTTCAATTCACTTCCCTCAACATTCAGGTCGCGGTGAACGGCCGCACCTCCGCAAAGGATGACCGCATCATATTCCTTGCGAAGGTCAGCAACGGGGTAGTCCTTCCCTACTTCCGTATTGGTGACAAAATCAATACCCTCCTGCTCCAAAATGTCGACCCTGCGCTTCACAACGGAATAAGGAAGCTTCATTTCAGGGATTCCGTACGTCAATAGACCGCCGACACGATCGCTGCGTTCAAAAACCGTGACGAGATGACCGGCTTTATTCAGCTGTGCGGCAGCTGCCAAGCCTGCAGGACCTGAGCCTACGACCGCCACTTTTTTACCTGTCCGCTTCAATGGGGGCATCGGCTTAACCCAGCCTTCCTCAAAGCCCTTTTCGATGATGGCGCGTTCAACAGTCCTGATGGCCACAGGCGGCTCATTGATCCCAAGCACACATGCGCCTTCACATGGGGCAGGACATGCAAATCCAGTGAACTCTGGGAAGTTGTTCATTTCATGCTCCCTCGCCAGTGCTTCCTTCCACTGACCTTGATAGACAAGGTCATTCCATTCAGGGATGAGGTGGTAGACAGGACAGCCTGTCGTCACTCCTTCGATTTCCATCCCTGTGTGGCATGTCGGTACGCCGCAGTCCATACAGCGAGCTCCCTGCTTCTGAATTTCTTCCTCCGGCATCTTGACCGTATAATCCTGCCAATCCTTGACACGGACTGCAGGATCCCGCTCACTCTGGGATTTTCGTTCATATTCCATGAATCCAGTCGGTTTTCCCATTCAATCACCCTCCTCGTTGTCTGTCAGCGGTTATATTTGTATTGGATACATTAATATTTCATTTCAAAAACTCAAATGAATCATGATAGGTTGTATGGCAGAGGAACCGGCTCGCTTTGCGCGGATGAACCACCGAGCCTCCTCGCTTCGCTGTGGGGGTCGGCTGGCTCGTTTTTCCGCTGAAGTCTTGCCGCTTCACCTGCCATAATTTAAAATTTAGTGCGCTAGCTCGCAAGCCACGATTAATCCTATTGTTGATTGACACTTAAACAGATATAGAAAACAGCTCCTGATTTATTTTGATGTTTCCAAAACTTTTGTGCTTTCTTGGAACGCTGTCATTTCCGCATCGAATTTGCTTAGTCCGTCTTTTTCGAGCTCGCTGATCCTCTTTGTCATTTTTAAATATGATTTTGGGATGACACGGACAAATTTAGATTCAAACGCAGCCCAATCATTGATGATCCTTCTGCCGTTCGCACTGTCTGTATATTTCACGTATTTTTCAATCATGCTGTAGACTTCCTTGATTTCATCAGGATCGAAGAGCGGCTGCAATTCAACAAGTTCCTTATTGCACTTCAATTCGAAGGTTTCATCCTCATCGAGCACATAGGCGGTTCCGCCGGACATCCCTGCTGCGAAATTCCGTCCTGTCTGGCCAAGTACAATCACCTTTCCGCCGGTCATATATTCACAACCATGATCGCCGACGCCTTCAACGACGACATTCGCACCGCTGTTCCGGACACAGAAACGTTCACCGGCTACCCCGTATACATACGCTTCACCGGATGAAGCACCGTAGAACGACACGTTCCCGACAATGGTGTTCTGTTCTGGGATGAAAGTAGCGTCCCTGAATGGATGGACGATGATTTTTCCACCAGATAAGCCCTTTCCAACAAAGTCATTTGCATCTCCTACAAGCTTCAACGTCAAACCTTTTGGAATAAATGCGCCGAAGCTTTGCCCGGCCGAACCTTTGAAAGTAAGCTGAATCGTATCTTCAGGAAGCCCTTCCGCTCCGTACCGTTTCGTTATTTCGCTTCCAAGCATCGTGCCGGTTACACGATGGATGTTTCGAATGGCCGTCGTCAATTGAATCGGCTCTTTGTTTTCGATCGCTTTGCGGCATCTTGGGATCAATTCTTGATAATCGAGTGTTTTCTCAAGATCGTGATCCTGTTCACGCGTTGCATATCGGCCGACTTTGATCGGTACATCCGGCTGATGGAGCAGGGCTGACAAGTCGATTCCCTTCGCCTTCCAATGGTCGATGGCTTGATTCGGTTCAAGTACATCCGTACGCCCGATCATTTCATTGATTGTGCTGAATCCTAGTTCAGCCATCAATTCCCTCGTTTCCTGTGCGACAAAGCGCATGAAGTTGGCGACGTGCTCAGGGTCGCCCATATATTTTTTGCGGAGCTCGGGATCCTGTGTAGCAATCCCTACAGGGCATGTATTCATATGGCAGACGCGCATCATGACACATCCAAGAACAACAAGCGGTGCTGTTGAGAAACCATATTCCTCTGCACCGAGCAACGTTGCCACGACCACATCACGGCCAGTCATCATCTTGCCGTCCGTTTCGACGACAATCCGATCACGCAGACGGTTCAGCAATAATGTCTGATGCGTTTCAGCCAGACCGATCTCCCAAGGCAGTCCGGTGTGCTTCAAGCTTGTTCGCGGTGCAGCACCGGTTCCGCCGTCATATCCGCTGATGAGTACAAGGTCAGCTCTTCCTTTTGCCACTCCGGCAGCGATCGTTCCCACCCCTACGGCAGAAACGAGCTTGACGCTGATGCGTGCTTTCGGATTGGCATTTTTCAAGTTGTGGATGAGTTCTGCCAAATCCTCGATTGAATAAATATCATGATGTGGGGGTGGTGAAATCAATTCAACTCCTGGTGTAGATCCACGGACCTCGGCAACCCAAGGGTATACCTTTTTGCCAGGAAGGTGTCCGCCTTCACCCGGCTTCGCACCTTGGGCAATCTTGATTTGGATTTCATCGGCATTCACCAAGTAATGGCTCGTCACGCCAAATCGACCGGAAGCTACCTGCTTGATTGAGCTTCGACGGGAATCCCCATTTTCGTCAGGAGTGAATCGATCCGGATCCTCCCCGCCTTCTCCGGTATTGCTTCGTCCACCGATGCGATTCATGGCGATCGCCAGCGCTTCGTGTGCCTCCTGACTGATTGAGCCAAACGACATTGCACCAGTCTTGAATCGTTTGCAAATCTCCTCGACTGATTCCACCTCTTCGATCGGAATACTGCTGCGCTCTTTAAAAGAAAGCAGGCCGCGGAGTGACTGAAGATTTTGTTTTTCATCCGTCAGCATCTGCGAATACTTTTTGAACAAGCTGTAATTGTTCGTTCGGCAAGCATGCTGTAGCGTATGGATGGTACTCGGGTTGTATTGATGATCCTCCCCGTTTTTGCGGTATTGGTACTCATCTCCTGTTTCCAACGTGCGATTCTGATCCTGCCTTGTACTGAAGGCATTTTGATGTCTTAACAATGCCTCTTTTTCAATGATGTCGATTCCAATTCCGCCAAGCCTTGAGGCAGTGCGGGTGAAATATTTATCGATGACCGATTTGTGGATCCCGACCGCTTCGAAGATTTGCGCGCCTCGATAGCTTTGGATAGTGGAGATCCCCATTTTGGATAGTACTTTGACAACACCGTCTGTCACGGATTTGATGTAGGACTGCACGGCTTCTTCATAAGAAGGGCCGCTGATCTGCCCTCGGGCAATCAAATCACGGATTGATTCATATGCCAAATACGGATTGATCGCTTCCGCCCCATAACCAAGGAGTGCGGCAACATGGTGAACCTCCCTCGGCTCACCGGATTCCAGGATGATGCTGAGCTTTGTGCGCGTCCCTTTTCGGATCAGATGATGGTGCAGACCGGATACGGCAAGCAATGCCGGGATCGCAGCCCTTTCCCTCACTACTCCGCGGTCTGATAAGATCAATAGGGTGGCACCATCTTCAACAGCTTTGTCCGCTTTTGCAAAAAGGGCATCCAATGTCTTCTCGAGCTGGTCCCCTTCCTCGGTTACATTGAACAAAATCGATAGTGTGGCCGTCTTGAATCCATCCAATTCCTGATGGCGCAGTTTGTCTAATTGGGCATTCGTCAAGACCGGTGTTTTCAACTGGATATGCCTGCAGCTATACGGACCCGGGCTGACCAGATTTCCTTCCGCCCCAATCGTCGTTCCAACGGATGTGATGATTTGTTCACGAATGGCATCGATCGGCGGGTTTGTAACTTGGGCAAATAATTGTTTGAAGTAGTTGTATAGAAGCTGAGGCTTTTTCGATAAAATGGCGAGAGGCGAATCGTATCCCATGGAGCCAACAGGGTCTTTCCCATCTGTGACCAAAGGCTTGATGATTTTATTCAATTCCTCAGTTGTGTATCCGAACGCTTTCTGCTGCAGAAGCACCTGCTCTGGATCGAGCTGCTCCAAGTAATGATAGATGCCGGATTCCGGGATCTCATCCAGCTCCACTTTATTTTCCGTCAGCCAATATCGATACGGCTGTTCGGCTGCCACTTGAAGTTTGATTTCCTCATCAGGGATGATCTTTCCTTTTTCAATATCGATCAAAAGCATCTTTCCAGGCTGAAGGCGGTCTTTGTAAATGATGTCATCTGCGAAAATATCGAGTGCCCCTACCTCTGAGCCGAGGACAATCATTCCGCTCTTCGTCACATAGTATCTTGCAGGCCTTAAACCGTTTCTGTCCAGACATGCCCCGATCTGCTTCCCATCCGTGAAAACGAGTGCAGCCGGTCCGTCCCAAGGCTCCATCAAACAGCTGTGATATTCATAAAAATCCTTTTTCCTTGGATGGATGGTTTCATCATTTTCCCAAGGTTCAGGCACCATCATCATCGCTGTATGCGCAAGCGACCTTCCGGATAGGTGAAGAAATTCAAAGCAATTATCGAACATCGAGGAATCACTGCCTGTCTCATCGATGACCGGTAAAACCTTTTCAAGATCCTCTTCATTAAAAAATTCGGAATGGCAAAGCTGTTCACGCGCCCTCATCCAATTGACATTCCCCCGCAATGTATTGAATTCCCCATTATGGATCGTATAGCGGTTCGGATGCGCCCGCTGCCAGCTAGGAAATGTATTCGTGCTGAAGCGTGAGTGGACAAGTGCCAATGCGGATTGAAACTCAGGATGGTTTAAATCGATATAAAAGGAGTCGAGCTGTTCAGGTATGAGCATTCCTTTGTATACAATGGTGGTGCTGGAAAGACTGCAAATGTACACATCTTCATGACCTTCGATCTCACAGATCTCCCTTTCCATCCTTTTGCGGATCACGTAAAGCTTACGCTCAAAATCAAGATGCGTATGGATATCATCGGCTGCCCCGATAAACACCTGGCGGATGACCGGTTTTGATTTCGAAGCGACCCTTCCGACAAAGGAGTCATTGATCGGTACTGGACGCCAGCCAAGAACCTTCTGTCCTTCCTCTTCAATGATCTTTTCAAAGATTTCGCGGCTCTTCATGCGCTTGTCATAATCGACCGGCAGAAATACCATTCCAACCCCGTATTCGCCTTCTCCCGGAAGATAAATATCCTCCTTCTCACATTGCTTCAGGAAAAAACGATGAGGAATCTGCGTAAGGATCCCGGCGCCATCACCTGTACTTGTATCCGCGGATTGGCCGCCGCGATGCTCAAGATTGCATAAGATATTGATGGCATTCTGGACAATGTTATGCGTCTTTGTCCCATCAATATTGGCAATCATGCCGATCCCGCACGCCTCATGCTCATGGGCTGGATCGTACAATCCTTGAGCAGCAGGAAAGTTATTTCTCATCATACTTGTATCCTCCTCTACTTTTTATGAAAATTTATGAATAAAAATTCAATTCACGAAATTGTTTTAATTTTTTATAGTATATCACGAATTCTGAAATATACGAAAAATTTTGACAAATTGAAAACCCTTTCATAACATGGTTTAAACCCGTTTTTCATTCCTTTCAAACCTTATCTTTTAGGAGCGATGAAATTCAAAAACCCTTTCATGAAGGCAAAGAAATCGCTTACATAAATAGGTTTCACCTTGTCTTTATTTATGCATTTTTTACAATAAAAATTTTTTTTTACTGACTGATAGACGAAGATCATTTCTTTGAAAATGCCGCCTTTCACACTCAACAGAGAATATTCCAGCTCTTGTTAGATTGAAATCGGGACAAGTTTGTTATAATGGAGGTAGACATGGTTTGAAAGGAGAGTTGATCATGGCGAAATCAATGAAAAGACGAGCATCACTGTGGGTATATGATCAAATAAGCGGAAGTTATATAGATTCGGAGAAGGATTCTTTAAAGAGACACTACCTTCACTTCAAGCTGGAGGGATTCTGCGACGAACCAGAGATCTACCTCGTTGCAAATGAAGAGGGGTTGGAATGGGGGTACACCGTGTTCAAATGGGACAACATGGGCGTTCCACTCCCAATGAAGAAAGCACTTCACTTTCTTGCATGGAAAGACCTCAATGTCTTGTCCGCCGAAGAAAAAATCGATAAGATCATCGAAGAAATGATGAAAGCCGTCAACGCGAAAAAGCGTGAATACCGCAAATGCAAAAAATGCGAGAACAAACTTCACGACAGCCAATTCTACAATAAAACCCACTGCCGCAAATGCGCAAAAAAACACTTGGGTGTATACGTGGATTAAAAGTAGGATGAAAGTAAGCCCCCCTCCTTTGGTGACAGGCACCGTGGAGGGGGGCTTGTTTTTGTCATTGCGTGGAGCTCAGATTGCAATTGTTTTTAATTGAATTGGACTGCTATAGTGCGTTAAGACGTCTTTGGGTAAGGGAAATGTATTTGTCGAAAAACGTTATTCGACATCATCGACTTGACCAATTAATTCCAAATAAATAGCTATTCGACTCTTCATTTTGTCAAATTGCCGGGGAAATACTCATATTTTCCACTTTCTAGAACTATGGTACTTAGAGCAATTGTCGACCTTCAATCAAGAGTTGATATCATTCCGTCATGCTATGCATTTCTCCCATCATCTTTTGAAGTTATCTCACCCACCAATTCCACTTCGTTTAAATTTTCACCATTCACCCAGTCCTGAAAATTGATATCCAAGACCTTTCCTCTAGCAGCCGCTGTCATTAATCGAGCATCTTTCCTTGAATAAGCTATCGTGTGCAGGGTACCGAAAAATTGTTCATAGTCTGTAAAAAACATCGGAGACTCGGGATCCCGAAATAAATTGAACATTTCTTCAGTAGTCACCGTTTTCCCATCACCATAGTGACTTAAGAATTTTTCCCTTTTGATGGAGCCTTCAATTCCATCGCGATTCATCCTTTTCATCTCTTCTGTATTAAAATGATTTACACAGGATGAATTGACTTCTCGCCCCCTGACCACAGTCTTCGCTGGACCGGCTTCCACCACGAGGTTCTTTCCGCTTGCATCAGCCAATGAAAAGTTATAGCAGCATGCATGAGGCAGCTCCTTAATCAACTGGGCAGCTTCATCCACATTTGCACACATATCCAGTACCATCCGAACGACAGTCCAGGCAGATACCCCTTCACGATGACCCTCATTATTGACAAAGTGCAGACCTATGGCCAATCCTTTTTCATTCACTCCATCATGCCTCCCGAGGATTTGCAGGTTATAGCCTGCAGATGCATAATGGTCACGACTTTGGACAAGCGAAAAAATACCGTCATAATATTCCGGGGAAAAATCATAGTTTCTTATATATCCATCCCTAGTCATAAACGCGGAGCAACCCATTGCTTCGAACCTCGGAACACCATAGCCGCTAAATAAGGATGCGGCACTTTCAAATGTCAGCTCAATTCCCTCTGCCAGCCCATGCAATTCGTCAAGCAAATGGGGTGAATAAGCTAAAAACACACTTCTCATATTTTCAAGATTGATCTGCTGCTTCGTCAAATTCATCCAATGATTTTGTGTGGACTTCCCTTTCAAAAATCTCCCTAACTCAAACCCAATATGAAACGGATCACTTCTCAGCTGGACAATCTCCACCTTAAAATCTGCCATTTTTAGTTTCCTCCTCTATTAACTCTCAATATAAACCTCATAAATGCAATCATCCTGTCTTTTTGTGCTATTCGGTGACAGAGGGTGACAGGCACCATCTAAAGTCACCCTTTAAAAAAGGAATACGCCCAGCCTGCATCGAATTTTTATTGTGTGAAATAATCATCGGACAAAAGGAGAACTACATGCTATCTACAATACAATTACAGGATATTGAACTGCTGCAGAAGGAATGCGAAGCTGCTGGAGATTTCCAGTTGAAGCTGAATTGGGAAATGCTTCGTAACAGGGAATCGGATCACTTGGATTTCTTTCATTATGAAAATAATGAGCTGGCTGCCTATTTGGCATTATATCCATTTGGATCGACTGTCGAAGTTTGCGGGATGGTTAAGCCGCAAGAAAGAAGAAAGGGACATTTCCAGCGCTTGTTCAACCAAGCCATGGAAACGATAAACGAAAGACCATTCAAAAAGATACTCTTGAATGCACCGGCCAGTTCTCAGGAGGCGAAATCCTTCTTGAAAAAGAACGGAGCCGAGTATGCTTTTTCGGAGCATCAGATGAAGTGGCAGAAAGGCGACCTGCAGATCGACGACAGCATCACGCTCCGGCCTGCAGCACCTGAAGATTTAGCCCTCAGGATCCAATTATCCGTCGATGGATTCGGAATGAGTGAAGAGGATGCAAGAGAATCAGAAACAAGAGTAGAAGAGTATGATAAGAACACAATGTTTATGGTTGAGGCCGACGGACAGCCAGTCGGGAAAATCCGTCTCAGCCTAGAAGACGGCGAAGTATGGATCTACGGATTTGTCATAAGTGCCGATCAACGCGGCAAAGGAATCGGGCGCAAAGTACTGAGCAAGGTCATCAAAGAAGAGAGCGGTAAAGGGCATTCCATCCACCTTGAAGTCGAAGCGAAAAATGACCATGCCCTTGGCTTGTATACTTCAGTCGGATTCCAGGCCCTCCATGCACAGGATTATTATCTCCATCAAATTTGAGCAGCACCGACACAATACTAAAAAGCCCGGCGCCAATGCCGGGCTCATTTATTTTCTGATCTCATCTAAATACTTGTATAGTGTGAATTTTGAGATGCCGAACAGGTCGCAGATGCGGTCACCCGATTTCGTGATGGAAAAGACCCCTTTTGAATCCAAATATTTGATCGCCTTGATTTTTTCATCTTTCGTCATGAGGGTGATCGGCTTTCCAATCAACTGGATGCACTCTTCTATGTAATGCTCAAAGAGTTCATTCACATCCTGGACAAACACTTCATTCATCTGCCGGTTGTCCTGGCTCCTTGTCATACTCCGTATTGCATTTTCAGCAAGCACAAAATCAGTGATATCGAAATTGATGCAAAGCGATCCGATTAATTTTCCTTCATCGTCCCGAAGGAGCGCTGTAGAGGAACGGAGGATTTTCCCGTCCTTTGTGGTGGAAGTATAGTTATAGATTCCCATTTCATCCCCATCGTGTTCACTATACTCCAATCCCAGGTTCGTGATGCTTGAACCCACTTTCCGATTGGTGACATGCCCATTTTCAATGGCAGTCACACTATTTTCATAGCCTTTGGAAAAGTCATGGAGGACCACTTCGCATTTGTCGCCGAATTGGTTGGAAATACTCTTCATGATTGATAATAGATTATCCTTCTGTTCATTGATATTCTTCATAAATCGATGCTCTACTTTCTTATCAGATTTCGCTGCAGGCCCCTCTTTCACATACTCCCCTTTAGAACAGGCAGCTTAATGTGGCTTGGGAATTTTTCATTATGGTAGACTTGCTGCACTACTGGGGTAGGAACAGGCTCTTCATATGGATTTTCCCCGGTATTCGTGTTTGGAAACGCCACAAATTTACTAGAGGATGTAATGGAAAATCTAATTTGATGGCCTTCCTTGAATGTATGGGCGATATTTTGCAGGAAGATATCATATTTTTCAACCTTTCCAGGCGTCAGTAATTCCGGCTGATCATAGCCGTTTCGATATTTCGCCCTGAAAATATAGTTTGATAGCTTTCTTGAATGGCCAAGTTCGTCGACATCACTCAAGGTCACAACCCAATCCGTATCCTGCCCGGTGCTGGAGGCATAAATGACGGCAGACAACTCCCCTGCCACCGTGACATTCTCTTTCAAGGCTTCACTCGTATACACAAGGATATCATTTCGCAGTTCAAAAGGATTCAAATTCTCTGGTTCCCTGTTTCCGCTGAAAGCAAAAGGGTGCTGGGGATCATATACATAAGCGTCCCCTTGAAGATCGTCCGCAAGCGTCATTTGAAGCCTGCCATCGCCATTTCGCGAATTAGCGCTTCCGCCGCTGCTTAAATAAAATTCCTTGACCACTGCTTCAACCGGTGTCCAATCATCGGAGGTTCTCCACTCATTTTCACCGACTACATAATAGGCAGCCCGCGGCTCTTGATCGATCCCATTCTCCACGCCTTTCAAAAAGCGGTCAAACCAGCGCAGGACATTCACATCATAATCATATACGACAGCATCATTACTGAAGCTTTCCCCTTGGTAGTCCCTTGCCCGGTTCGGATTGTGCTCCCATGGACCGAGCCATATTTTTCGGTTCGGTACATCGTGCTCCGTCAGCATCCTCCATGTTTCGGAGACACCTGGACTGTCGCCGTCATACCAGCCCGAAATCACAAACATCGGTGCTTTTACTTGATTACCACGTTCACTAAATGTACAGTTTTTCCAGAATTCATCATACTCGGGATGCTCACTCCAAAGATCCCAAGGACCCGAATTTTTCCCGATCACCTGCTGCGGAATTTCCTTGATTGGTCTTGAATCCACGACATCCTCGACATTGACCGTTTCTCCGGAGAAAATGCTGAAATCTGTCCGTGTCCCGACCGATTGCCCGAGCGTCCAGCTCAAAAGCGGCCAAGAGCAGACGGTTCCGCCCCTTCTGACCGTATCAATAAATGGAGACCCGACGTTCACTTCGTTGACGGCCGCCTTCAAATTAGGATGGCCGCTTGTCGCAGCAGCTACGACGACATAGCCCAAATACGATGCCCCCCACATCCCGACATTCTTGTCCGACCATTCCTGTTCAATGATCCAATCGATCGTATCGCTCCCGTCTTCCCGTTCGTAATAGAATGGGACAAGCTCCCCCTCGGAGTCAGCCCGGCCGCGCACATCCTGATTGACCACGGCATAGCCTTTATTGGCCCACCTTCTCAGGAATTCTTTCTTACCATTTCTATCGTAGCAAGTACGGATCAGGATCGTCGGCCATTTGGCATCTTTCGCCACTCCCTCTGGCAAATAGACATCCGTCGCCAATTTGACGCCATCTCGCATCGACACCAAATAGGTCCCTAAATCATTGATGCCATATTTCGCTTTTGATAGGTTGGGTTCTTCATAGACAACGAGCGGGGTCAGTTTTTCATATCCGGCTTTCACCAGGATTTCCATGCCATTGCGATTCGGGCAGACAAAAGCGATCACCTTCCCCTCCACCGTGACTACATCGATGGCGGTGTCGTGGCGATGGGCCCAAACTTGTGAAGTAAGTTCCTTGCCTTCTATCGATCCTGTAAACGTCGTATGTTTCTGGTATAGACACTTATTTTCCAGCTGTACCTCATCTCCCGTCCACTCAGCCTTGGCATAGGCAAGCAAGCTCTGATGAAGCTGCTCAAAAGGCAAATTGGCTTTCCATGCATCTGACAGCTTGTCCTCCTGCATCTGCGTCCTTCGTCTCAAATCGACCCGTGCATGCATGACACCATTTTCTAAAAATTGAATTTTCCCCTCATAGACACCTGCACAGTAATAATGAAAGATGGTTTCATTCAAATATGTGCTCATTTAACCTCTCCTCCCCTCTATTTCCAAACTTCCGCAAATACCCGCAGCCAGTTTCCACCAAGGATTTTCCCGATTTCTTCATCGGTATATCCCCGCTTCACCAAACCTCTCGTAAAGTTGATAAAATAGCTGTATCTTTCAAGCCCGATGATCGTTTCGGTCGAAGGTCCATTCCCTTTCGCAAACCCTAATTTCGGTGCTACATGCTCCTTGAAATAAACCAAGGACCACTCGACATCACTCATCGGCCAATCCGTCCCGATCCCAACGTGATTAATACCCACCAAATTTACAATGTGGTCGATATGATCGATCACATGATTGATCGTCGACTGATTCGGATCATCATGGATGAACCATGGCATCGCAAAGACACCGATGACTCCGCCAGTGGCTGCGATGGCCTTTATCTCTTCATCGCTTTTACATCGCATATGCTCGAATATCGCTTCCGCCCCCGTATGAGAAGCGATGACGGGAGCCTTAGAATGGCGGCATGCATCCAAGGTGGTCTGCTTTCCACAATGCCCCGTATCCACGACAATGCCAAGTTCGTTAAGCTTATCCACAAATCGAACCCCAAAGTTGGTGAGGCCGGCGTTCGATTGTTCCGCACATCCAGCACCAATATAGTTTTGGGTATTGTACGTCAATTGAAGGATGCGCAGACCAAAATCATAAAGCGATTCAAGCATTTCAAGATTTGTCCCGAGTCCATTCGTTTCCTGCGAAGTGACGATTCCTGCTTTTAAATTCTTTTGCTTTGCTTCCTTAATGTCATCGACACGCACTGCTTTCACGAGCCATTCAAAGGAATCGAATTGCTGCTGGACTTCAGCCATACTGGAAATGATGCTTTCCTGACTCACCAAGCTCAACTGCCGATTGGCGGCCGTAATCCCCGATTGGAACCATTCTTCCTTGAACTGTGGAATTTCTCCCCTTGCTGACATCCTTAATATGAACTTGCTCGGCATCCGACTGTATGTCATGGGTTCGTCTCGATATGGCTCACACCATTCACGGACCCTTTCTGATATGTCTACCGGGATGGCTGCAGGTGAAAGCGGCCCTTGAAATAAAAGGTCGATAATGATGCTGTCATCATGAAGCCGCTGCGCACGCTCTTCTTCTTGCTCCGTTAACTGAAAATCATATAATCCTACCGTTTTGTTGATCATTCTCTCCACCCCTGTTCAAATCTCGTTTAACAGCTTCTTCATAAACGAAATTGGCAGCTGCCAAATCTTCAATCGCCAGCCCCAACGATTCAAATACCGTGATCAATTCTTCAGAAGATCTCCCGCGCAATTTCCCGACGAGCAGATCACCGATTTCACCCGCGATGTGGGATTCATCAATGACCCCCTCCATTAATGGAATCAAATAATCACCTGACTCATGAACGGCGGATTCCCTGCGATCTACAAAGAACTCCGATTGCTTTACAAGTTCGGAATCCAGCTCACGGTCACTTGCTTTACAAGCCCCGACCGCATTCACATGGACACCTTTTGCCACCCATTCACCCAGCAGCACAGGTTCTTTGGAAGCTGTAACCGTGCAAATGATTTCAGCGTCCGCAGCTGCTTCTTCAGCTGTATCGCAAACTTGTATGGAAATATTGAACGCCTTCTCCATCTCAGCTTTTAAACGTTCAGCTTTTTCTCTTCGTCTGCTCCATACTTTAATTAATTTGATCTGCCGAACTAATACCATCGCTTCAATATGGCTCCTTGCCTGTTCGCCTGAACCAAGCACACATAATGTTTGTGCGTTTTTCCTTGCCAACAGGTCCGTGGCGACTGCACTCACAGCAGCGGTTCGAATGGCCGTAATGGCATTCCCATCCACAGCTGCCTTCAAGCTCCCATCTTTCGAATCGAAGAGCAGCACTACACCTTGATGGGAGGGAAGTCCTTTCTCGTGATTGTTTTGAAAAATTGTAATCACTTTTGTCCCAAGGATCTCGCTATGTTTTAAGAAGCCAGGCATCTGTCCAAGCAATTTTCCCTCTTCTATCGGAACTACGGATCTCAGCTCCTGCACTGCTTTTCCACTCGCTAGTTCGGCCAGTGCTTTTCTCATTGCTTCAATGCAAGATTGCATGGTTAATAGAGTATGTACTTCAGAGGAATCAATCGACAGCAAAACATCACCCCACACTTAAATATCAAAAAAATATTTTTTATATCTAAAAATTTTTAATCTTCTTTATTTTATGTGAAATAGTAAAAAAATTCAAATATTAATTCCCGCTGATTCCTTCGGAGTCTCGCACCTTCCGCTCTAATCAACAACATAGGATGAATTATTTTTTATTAAGGAACATTTTTTCACATACAATTGAACTAAATTTAGGATGTTGTCTGTGAAATTGCATTATTGCCCTGGCAAATCATTTGCTTCCTGACTCTCCTAAACCTTACACTTACGGTAGGTTTTCCAAATAGAAAGGATGATTCATTTGGCACAATCGATTAAAGGCAAAACAGCTTATATCACCGGCGCTGGCCGCGGCATCGGAAAAGCGGTAGCATTGGAGCTTGCGCGTGAAGGGGTGCATGTCGGATTGATCGCCCGGACGGAGAGCAGTTTGGAAAGGGTGGCTGAGGAAGTGATGTCGCATGGGGTCAAAGCGAGTGTTGCTGCAGCGGACATCTCAGATATGGAACAAGTGAATGCCGCCATTTCGAAGTTGGATGATGATTTGGGTGGGGCGGATATTCTCATTAACAACGCTGGCATCGGTACGTACGGACCATTTTTGGAAATCGATCCAGAAGATTGGAAGCGGACATTCGAAGTGAATGTGTTCGGGACGTACTATGTGACACGGGCAGTCCTGCCGCAGTTGATCAAGAAAAACCGTGGGGATATCATCAATATTTCATCCAGCAGTGGGCTGAAGGGTACGGCGAATTCCACTGCATACTGCGGTTCTAAATTTGCTGTCCAGGGCATGACGGAAGCCTTGATGCAGGAAGTTCGCCAACATAACATCCGCGTGATGACATTGAATCCAAGTCTTGTCGCTACCGAACTCGTTTTTGGGGATGAATTGGATCAAGTCGATACAGAGAAATATATGCAGCCGGAGGATTTGGCGGAACACATGGTTTCCCAGCTGAAACTTCATCCGCGCATCTTTATCAAACAGTCCCTCCAGTGGGCCACGAACCCATTTTAAAATTTCAAACTAAAAACCGCTTGCCAGTACAAGCGGTTTTTAGTTTCCTATATCAAAGTTCCTTCATCATAAACACACTATACGGGTCCTCCATATAATCCGCAAACGGCCCGCAGTATTCGAACCCCATGCTGGCATATAGTTTTTTCGCGGGCTCAAAAGCCTCCATCGAACCTGTTTCCAGACTCAGCCGTTTGTATCCCCGCAGCTTTGCTTCTGCCATGATGTGCTTTAGCAGACGCTTGGCGACGCCTTTTCTCACATGATTTGAAGCAGTTTTCATCGATTTAATTTCACCATGTTCCGCATCCAACTCTTTTATTGCCCCACAGCCAAGCAGCTCCCCTTCTTCCCAAGCAGTCCAGAATGTGATATTAGGCTGCTGCAATTTGGTTAGATCCAGTGCATGGATGCTTTCCGGCGGTGAATGAAGGGTCATGCTATGCAGGTGTTCTCCGATTAATGCTGCAATTTCAGGGCCTGTTAAGTCGTCTAGTTTTATCTCCATGAAGTTTATGTCTCTCCTGTCTCCGAAAGGATTTCAATCAACCATTTCATATATTGATTTTACCCGCATCTTAAAATCGACCCAATTTATTTGCACCAAAATCGATCTGTTTTGAAAACATCGCTAACACTTTAAATCTTTTAATCAGCAATTTCTACACGGTTAAGCAATCGGTACACCAATGTTTGGATCAATACAAAACCCAAAAGCGCAATGATTGAAATCTTATGATAATTGATATCATATGGATGACATACAGCTTTGAACAACTGGGGTGCCAAGAAGCTGTATACTACACTGGCTCCCATAAAGAGATACTTATTAATCCGATCAGTGATAATAGAAAATTCTTTTACATTCGAAATAATCAATGCAAAAACCGCTATCGCCATATGCAGAACCATATAGGCCATGACAACGGCATCGATCAGTTGATAGGTCAAACGCCTTCCCCCTTCGTACGGAAGTAGATCAGTTCCGGATCTCCTTCATCCAAGTTTTCGACCATTCCACTTTGAACGAATCCATTGGCTGCAAAGACCTTTTGCATTTCTACATTCGATTGATTGGTAGATGAAAAGACTTTTTCGGTTGGGGCGGTGCTTACCAGCTCATCCATCAACGCACTGGCATGGCCTTTTCGCCTGGCATCCTCCGCCACGATGATCAATGAGATAAACGTACAATCAAAGAATCTAGTATCATAGAGTAGAAAACCAGCGATTGCATCCCCTTCTTTGGCGACGAGGCACTGTCCTTTATGTATCGCGTTAAAAATATATTCCCGCCTGCTGTCATTTCCGATTACTCCGCTATCGATTTTGGCGATTTGGTTGATATCTTCTTTTCGGGCTTGTCGTATGGTTTTCAAGGAATCAACCTCCCTCCATATTTTTTCTTCACATCATGTGCATACCCATCTAAATTTATTTCATGCAGGAACGCTTCTTCATCAGGGATCCAAGTTTTATCATTCATCTTTGGCATTGCAATAATAAATCAAATGATCGGTCCATTCACCAAACTCATAAATAAAGCCTTTGCGGATGCATTCAAATTCCATTCCGACACTTTCAGCTAATTTAATGGAAGGGGTATTATCCAGGTTGATATGGGCTTCGATGCGATGAAAGTTCAATTCACGAAAGGCAATCGACAAAGCTTCCTTCACCGCTTCTTTGCCGTATCCTTTGTTCCAAAATTGATTGTGGATCGTATAGCCGAGCCGCCCCCATTGAAACTCATTCCTGGATAAGGTCGAAAAATCAACCATCCCCACGTGTTGAGTATCCTCCTTCCGGAAAACGGCAAACACATGGGCGATGTCATCAACCGCTAATTCTTGATGCTTTTCGACCAATCCGCCAAACCATTCTTTCGTGCATTCACTCATATCGATTTTCCCTTGATCATGCCGATGAAGGGAAGGAGACCTACCTTCGAATCCAGCGAGCCAATTCTCATAATCTTCTCTTTTCAACGGTCTTATGACCAATCTTTCTGTTTCTGAAACTATTGCGAATTCTTTCATGATTCACCTCATCTATCATCAAATAGCCTTATCTTTTATTTTTTTCGATTTCCTTTTCTAATTTCTCACTGGCATGGGACCATGAGCCGATCGCCAGCCATGAAATGATGGTCAGAACCGGGACTAGCAGCGCTAATAGTATTTTCATCTATATCCCACCCTATCTTTGGATTTTTGTGGTGTCCAAAACCTTTCCTTCATCATCTAATTTTTCAGAGACTATTTCACTTTCCACCCTATACCTAATTATTCCAAAAGCAACCAGTTAACTCAATAAAAAAATGAAAAGGGATCGCCCTTTTCATTCTTCTAATCTCTATAGGTGAACACATAGTTCTTATATAGTTCTTCTTGATACCTCAGGTCTGTTCCATGCGAGGAGCTGATGACTGCGGGTTTCAGCTTCTCAACAATCGCACCGCTGTCAATGTTTTCATCCATATTCACGCTGAATTTTCTGATCGGGGGATGGAGTTTGTCTTTGGCTGTAATAAAGAGATCTCCCGATAATAGCACGTTGTCTTCTTCATGATGGTAGACGACATGCCCCGGTGAATGTCCCGGAGTGAGATGATAGCTGATGGGCAGCTGGTCAAATAGTTGCTGGTTCAATGGTTTTACCCTATTGGCGACGCCATTTTTTTCTAAGATGTTTTTGTTTGGGTAAGGTACTTCTCCATTTATATATTTGAGTTCTTTCTCGTGTGCATAAACGGAGATATCAAAATGCTCCAGCCACTTTGCTGCACCTTGAATATGATCGCTGTGTCCATGAGTAAGAAAGATAGCTTTTGGAGTTCCAAGGATGGCAGCAGCTTTCATTTGTTCGTCTACTAACTTTTCTATTCCCGTGTCGATGATATAGACATTTTCATCATGCTTGATGAGCCAAACGTTCACCGGGACAGAAACAGCATCGTTTTTGATTATGCTATTATGAAAGGGAACGGTGATGGAAAACTCACATTTATAAATGCTGTTCGATAGCTGAATAAGATTCATAAGATAACTCCTTCCTCGATTAATTCGGGATGATAAAGATAATATAGTATGAAATTCAACCTGGCGAAAGTACGCACATTTTTGTAACTACATGGATGAGGTGATGAAATGGGCAATCGATTAAATGGATTTGGCGCCTGCAGTGCGGAGGTAAGAAATGCCTGTCCTGTTGAAATGACCTTGCACGTCATCGGAGGGAAATGGAAAGGGATCATCATATCGATATTATCCGAAAAGCCTGTACGATTTAATGAACTGAGAAGGCTCATTCCGGGCATATCTCAACGGATGCTAACCTTGCAGCTGAGAGATCTGGAGGGTGATGGAATTATTGAGAGGCAAATTGAAGATTCTGTTCCAATGAAGGTGGAATATTCATTGTCGGAACAAGGGAAGCGGCTATCCCCAATCATTGACTATATGAAAGAGTGGGGTACCGCTTATATGGAGGAAAACAAATAGAAATTGGGTGAGCACGCGGGGATTGCGCGGAAATCAGGATTTTTGCGTGTTTGTGATCGTTTTTTGCGCGTAAATTTGATTTTATGCGCGATTCTAGGGATTTTTGCGCTTTTCTCCGATTTTTTGCGCGTAAAGCGTGTATAAGGTAATTTGCACTAAACAGGAAGGGAGCATTTGGAGAGGAACAAAACGGTCATCTCCACTTGGTCCACAGCATTTTGCGTTATATTTCATTTATGCTCCGCTTCCCCATTCTACATTTTGCAATTCAGGCGAGATTCGAATTATGTTTTTTCTGCTCAAAAACTTCGTCCCATATCTATTCCATTCCTCGACTACCTTTTGACTATTTTTACAGCAGCTCCAAATAGAGAGTAGGTAAAGAGAGAGGCCGTATTCGTTAAATCTAAAATTATGCTGTAAAGCGAGGTGGAATGCCTTAACACTTTCTGCATACATCCCCAGCCTGGACAAAGTGCAGCCAAGGTTATTTAATGCAATGGTCATAGACCGTTTGGTGAGGCGTGAAGAGTTTAACTGTTCCCAACTTCCCAACAGACAAGGATCTTGTTCTTCTTTAATAGTCTCATCATTGAGTATTGCATCGATATCGTCATCTATTAAAGACTTGATTACTTCTAGTGTCTTAGTTAACATTTTTTCTTCTTGCAACTTTTTAGCTTTTTCTAACAGAAATATATTATAGGATAATCTTGCAAAAATATTGTTTTCCCAGTATTTATCTTCTTGAATTAACTCAAATAACTGATTAAGAGGAAAATCCAATGCATCTAACCGGTTCATTTTCAAAAGTGCAGCGATTGCGGTTCGGTGACTTTCAAATCTTGCTCCTCGATTTTGTTCCGTTATTGAGGAGTGCTTACAAGCATATAAATACCAGTCATACCATTCCTCGAAATAATTGCCTAATGATAATGTCAAAGCTTGAGTAGCATCCGATGCAAACCAATGAAGCTTTTCAGAGGGAAGCTCTTTTTTCCCCCATTTAACAAACTCACTGTGATTCTTGTATTGTTGATGCGGTTTGCGCATCATTGCCAAAATATCTGAGACATTCCAAAACACCCATGCTTTTTCTTCTATAGTCAGTTTTTTTGAGTATTCAAATTCCATTAATAAATTTAATATTTCTTCATTCCGTTCACTTGCAATTAATTCGTTAAACTTCTCATATATGTCCATTGAATCCCCCTTTTTTAGTGCTGGGCTATTTTATGAATTTTTTCTTGTAAAAACTCATCCATCACTTTATTAAATAATCCTCTTTCCTCTAAGAATGGATAATGATTGCTGTCATCAAAGATTTTCAATGTAGAGCCGGGGATTAATTCATTCATCTCTATTGAATATTCAACTGGACATTGTACATCATGCCTTCCGCAAAGGATCAAAGTTGGCGTTGAGATCAAGCTGAGTTTCCTGGTTACATCAAAAATTTGCAATTCACGACTGAAGAAATTCATTCTCGGGGCAGAGATTCTTTTATTGATATTTAAAGAAAATAATTCGTCATACCTTTCAGGCTTATGCAGTGAAAGTTTAATTCTTTCGGCAGCCATTCTTTTTCGTTCAAGGGGTGGCAATTCTGGACTCTTAAGCGTTTCATTGAATTCTTGCATGATCATGAATTGAGGGTGTTTTTTATTGTAGATGCATTCAGGGGAAAAGGTCATATACTCCCTTGCAGCGGCGCCGACGATGATAGTGTATGTGAGTTTTTCAGAGAAGTAGATGCCGTAAATAACCCCAAGCATCCCGCCGGTTGAATGACCTGCAAATCCCCACTTTTGAAATCCGAACTCTTCCCGGATCGCCTCTAAATCAAAAATCGTTTCCAGCATGCTTAACTGAAAAGGTTCTATAGCTTTTGCCGAATTCCCCGCCTCTCTTAAATTCACGAGGTATACTTGATGTGTCCCAGTAAAGGTTTCCGCAAAGTAGTCGCCTGTTTCATTAAATTCTGAGTAGTGATGTGCAATACATATTGGCTCCCCTTGGCCTTTCATAAAAACCTCAAAATCCCCGCGGTCAGTATGTACCATCTTTCTTTGCCAGCGTTCCACTTCACCACCTCCAACTTAATTCAGTATCTTTTGTTCCGTTCCAACCACAAACTCAACCAGCTCATCAACTGTTCCGTAGAACTTCTCAACTTCTGTTAAATGGTAAAAGGTAGTCGTATTCTCGAAATCGTTCACTTCATTTGTGGGAGAATGAAGAATGATCCTTTTATTCAAGCCAAGCGCAATGCCTAACTCAATATGACTGCCTTTCCCTGCCGGCAGCATGACAATGACCAAATCCGATTCGCTGATTGCCTCTTTTTCTTTTTCACCGATTTGCTTCAAATCATTCACCGTTACGGCCCGTTCATTCTTTGTCCAATCATAAGTGTGGATCCAGCCATTGTCTATCAGCATTTGACTCACGCACCTGACATTGGCAATATTGCTAAAACTGGATGCGACATAAAATTTCATCGTGTTAATCTCCTTCTGCTATTTTTTCGCGGCAAAGATAAAGGAGTTTGCATGTTCAGCAGCTTGTTTGAACTCCCAATCACCATATACGTTGATATCTGTAAAACCGGCAATCTTTAATGCGGATTCGATTTGTTCCTTTGTCCTAAATGCTAATGTATTTTCTTCTCTATCAATGATAGAATTATCGGCTTGATAAACAGTTTGATAGGCAACGAGAGAGCTGTTTATCTCCAGGAACTCATACCACACCATCATTGGCTTTCCACTCAGGTCGATAATCCGTTTTTTGGTTTTATATTTTGTCCAATTCTCCCACGGTTTCTGAAGGGGATTGCGTGCATCGAATAGTAGATATCCCCCACCATTTAATGAATGATAAATATCTGATAATACTTGATTCCAGCATGCTTCTTTTAAAAACACCTGCGCTACATTCGATGTCATCATCACTAAATCAAAGGTGGTTTCGGTTAAATCTTCAGAAGTGCCAATTTCCCATTGGACCATATGCTTTCGATCCTTTTTAATCGCAGTTTCGATGGCTTTCTCATCCGGGTCAATCCCCAATATTTCAAACCCAAGGCCGGCTAAGTGCAAAGTGAGCCTTCCTGTCCCGCATCCTAGGTCAGCGATCGATTCAGGCTTTATTTTGTTGACCAATTCAACAAAAAAATCATCATCTTTTCCCCATTCATTCATTTGATCATAAATGGACTCTATCAACATGGCCACTCCTTTAAAATAGGAATTCTGCCAAACATCTATCTTCGCGTTAAATTAGGCAGTAAGATTTCAACGAAAATTTTCATGAAAACAGCCCTGATAAAAAATCAAAACATCACAACTGTCTTATCAGTTCAATATCAGCGAAGTTTTCATCTCCATGTTGCCGATCCCCAAATACCCCATTAATCGTATTAAGCCCCAGTTTTGACCAAAACCTGATAGCTGGCCAATTTTTTATCGCTACATTGGCGCGAACTTCACAATAATTCATTTCCTTCAATAAACCTATCAATCGGTTGACAACTTCCTGTCCAATTCCCTGCTTGTGGAGCTCTTTGTCTATGTATAAATAATTGATATAAAAAGTATCAGGCTCTGGATAACCGTGGTAGCTGGTGAGCAATCCGACAATGCGATCAGTTTCCTTCAGACACATCACCTGAATTTTATATTGCTCTTTGATTCCATCAGGCGGCAAGTCCCCCTCACTGAAACAACGGTGTGCATACTCATGATCTACACTCTTTCCGTCCCACTTGTTTATATAGCTCCCTTGTTCATATAACTGCTGAACGGTTTGAATTTCGTTCTTCTTCATGTCTTCTATGATGAGCCTATTCGTTTCCCACCATGATGGTATGATTTCTGTTGACACTTTTCTTCACTCCGATTCTTTTTTAAGTCTGTTTTCTCAAAGATTGTTCTTTAAAATAATTCATCATATGATGTTGATTGGAGCGGAAGGTGCGAGACTCCGGAGGGAACAGCGGGCCAGGTGAGACTCCGCAGCGGAGCAGCGCAGAGCGAGGAGAGGTTGGGCGGATGTTCGATTAAGTTCGGCACATCCGTGTGCCAACATCGAACGACCTCTCTTCGTGTGAGGCCCCTCGGAAAGCGAGCTTCCTTCAGCGGAAATCAACCATATGAAACTTTTGATTAATAGCAACGAACTTTACGAAATGAGCCTATTTTAATACCGAAAACACTTTATTCCAATTATTCCAAATGGAATCATATTCTACAAGTTTATCAAAAATATATTTTTTCTTTTGAGAATTATCAGTCAATAAAATATAATATTGAAAAGGAGGGGAATGGATGAAAAATAATATGACCAAGTTGTTTAATGAACATAGGAGTGTTCACGTCCTGTATGCTTATCAGGATATCGATGATTATATTAAACAGGTTGTAAATTTTATTTATGAAGGCATCAGGGCTGGAGATTACGTGATCGTGATTGAAAACGATCATGTTTATCCGATGATTGAAAAAGAACTAAGTAAGCGGATTTTGAGAAAGCAAATGGCATATGTTCATCGCATCAATAACTTTGACTTCTATTATTCAAGCGGCAGTTATCATCCTCCTGCGATCTATGAATACTTCAAAAAAACAGTACAGCCTTACATAGAAAATAAAATCTCATTTCGTTCCTGGGCACATGTGGAATGGGCCACGATGGATGGGCCGCTGAATATCATTGAGGATTTTGAGAAAATAGTGGACAATGCTGTAAATGAGCTGTCTTTTCCGTTAATTTGTGCGTACCAAAAAGAACAAATGCCTGAATCTCTCAAAAAGACATTATTGGAAACGCATCCTTATATACTTATAGAAGATGATATCGCTACATCAAAAGATTATAAACCGATTAATAGATAACCTCTTAAGAGCATCTCATAAGAGGTTTCTTTTCGCTGGTGAATCATCTTCAACTCAGCCACTCCATCGGCCCATGATCACCGTATTGTAATATCGGCCATCAGACAGGCGTTTGTCTTTTTTTAAAACTCCTTCGACGGTAAAGCCCAGTTTTTCATAAAGATGGATGGCTTTCTCATTGGTTTCCAGAACATTCAAGGTCATTTTTTTCAGCCCTGCGGTTTGCGCCCAGTCAATGGATTCCTTTAATAGATTTGTTCCGATCTGATAGCCCCAATAGTCCTTCAGTACCCCGACGCCAAATTCCACTTTGTGAGCAAATCGCTTCAAGCCACTTCCTTCACAGCGTGAAAAACCGACAAGACTGCCTCCCGATTCGGCGACAAGAAAAAGGTTTTTCTCATTATCCATATCCGCTTGAATTAGTT
This sequence comes from Falsibacillus albus, assembly GCF_003668575.1. Taxonomy (NCBI): domain Bacteria; kingdom Bacillati; phylum Bacillota; class Bacilli; order Caryophanales; family Bacillaceae; genus Falsibacillus; species Falsibacillus albus. The sequence continues at coordinate 58,236 of NZ_RCVZ01000018.1, forward strand.
CTTCAAATCCGACTGTATCGATGTTGGCTTCCCCTCTTTCCCGATCAAGGTCTTCCGTTTCGCCATCGATCTGCAGCCTGATTTGAGACAGTTCCTCTGCATCTTTCTTGATGGCATGTCTGATCGTATATTTCATACCGTTGACGTGAAACTCCCGTTGATTCATGTTGCCCCTCCTAATATTTTTAACTGGCTCTTTTCGTAAAGTTTGTTGATACTCATTTAAGGATGTACAAAGTTGATTGCCGCTGCAGGATCCTCCCTTTCCGAAGGGCGGGCGGTGAGCTCTCTGGAGTCTCCCACCTTCCACTCAAACCAATACCAAATTGCGGATAAATAAACTATTAAAAATAACTATTCTTTAAAAAGCAGCAATGAAATTAATTCACTAACACGAAATATCCTTGCCAGCCAATTTTGCTTCGATTGCCCTTTTCACAAATGTTTCGAGGCCGGTTTCCTTAAGAATCACCGACTTTTTCACGCGGATGCAGCCTTTTCCACGATTGAATCCCTCCAGGAGTTCCTCTGCGTCCACTATTTTATCGATCGAGCCAACGTATAGGCTGACATAGCCTTTCTGCGCATTTAAATGAAAGAACGAAGAGGAATCCTTGCTGTAAGAAAGCATTTTATATTCAATGCCTTCCTCAAGGTCTGGTGCATGATCTAATATATATTGCCTGATGGTCATCAGCTTTTCTTTGCGCCAGTCATCTTCAAGCTGCTCAAGATATTCCTGCGGATTTTTCGCTTCGTATTGCATGAAATCGACCTCCAAAAAGTTTAGTCATTCATTTATGTACTCCATAACATCCTGAATATAATTCTCTAATGGCTGCCTTGTGTCCACAGTGAAACATCTGTAACCTAGGGGCTTCTTGCTGCTTTCGATCGTATGTATAAAATCTTCTTCAGAAACAACCCTTTCAATTTGGCTGAGCATTCTGTTGCGATTGCTCAATCTGAAATTAATTTCTTCCATATCTTTAAGACAGCATTCCACATATTTATACTTCACTTGATATTTTTCTGCTAGTGTCAGTCCTCTTTCTATCATTTCTTCATATAAACATGGACTATCCATAATGACCTTATTACCAAGGCTTAACTGATAATCGAGCAGATTTCACTATATCATGATCAATGATCACTGCATTTGTCATTTGAGCAATTTGTTTAGCCAATGTAGATTTACCTGAACCAGGAAAACCGGACATTTGAACAAAAAACATTTTTTAAAATTCATCCTCTCCTTAATTCTTTCTTGTTTGATTCGTCCATTTCTCCCGTATTTCCTCCGCCACGATTTCAGGAAAATCCCAATGCAGCATGTGAGTTGCATTGGAGATTAACTTTACCTCTGCTCCTGTTTTTTCTTCAAATATAGTCGAAGTTAAATCCCGATATTCCTGCCTCTCTATAGGCATCGTAGCTCTGAGCAAGACGAGATTACTCGGTAGTTTCTCATAGATATCCATGGTTTCGTGTTTATGCATGGCTCTGACAATATGGCCTGCCGTTTTGCCTCTTGTATGCCAATAAAATTTCCCGCCTTTTTCTAATGCAAGATCTTTTGCCGCAACATCCAACAGCGCTGATCTTCTCAAATCTCCGTATACATCTAACTCCAAAAATTCTTCCCATGTATCGACAAAGTCTTCATAATCTTCTAAGTAAAAAGCGACTTCATCTTCTAACGATTCTTCCTTCAGCCGTTTCGTCTGATACCCGCCATCAATCAAGATAGATCCCTTTACTTTCGCTGGATTGTGAAGCAGATAAAACAATGCAACAAAACTTCCCCATGAATGGGATAAAAAATAAAATCGATCTATTTCAAGGATATTTATTATTTGATTCAGCCATGCTGCCATAGCAGGCATTTCGTATTTTCGAGGATCATCAAATGGAGACGATTTCCCATGACCAGGAGCATCGATCGAAATGACTCGAAACTGATTCTTCACTTTTTCTGCAACCTCAATAAAACTAAGACTGGTGCTACCCAATCCATGCAAACAAAAAATGACCGGATGATTTTTACTTCCCCATTCTGTTATACGTATGTCCATTCCACCGTCATGAATAATATAACGTTCCAAACCATAAGCCTCCTGTATCATTTTTTCAAGCACCACATCAATTATTCCAAATTTTACAACTATACTCAATGCTTTTTACGTTGGAAACGATTGTTCTTGGTAAAAAAGGAGATTAACAAAAAGGTACCGAATATAAAGAACAGTTGAATAGGAGTGAGTTGACTTGGAAAATTGTATAATCCGGACTGGAAAAATAGAAGATTCAGATGCCCTTTTAGAGCTGCAGCGATCTGTAGTTTCAGAAGAAAAATATTTAATTGCGCTTCGGGAAGAATTCAATAAAACACCTGCAGAGCAAAGGGAATGGGTACAAAATATAATGGAGAACAAAAATGAAACATTCTTTGTCGCGGAAATAGACGGAGAAGTAGTGGGCTGGATTGTATTTACAGCAACCCAAAATCGAAAACGACTCGCTCATACGGGCACCTTTGGAATGATGATCGGTGAAAAATATCGCGGGCGTGGAATCGGAAAATTGCTGTTAAGTGCGTTAATGGACTGGGCAGAAAAGAATCCTGTCATTGAGAAAGTAAGCTTGGGTGTGTTCTCAACCAACGAGCGGGCAATCGCACTCTACAAAAAGATGGGATTCATCGAAGAAGGGCGTAAGATAAAGGAATTCAAATTCGATGATGATGTGTATGTGGATGATATTTTGATGTACAAATTGGTATAGGGTTGGATGACGCGCGCAAAGTTGGATTTGCGCGCGATTATTCCAATTTACGCAAAAAAACTATCATGATATGAACCGTTAAATTATAGAATCTTTTGCTGTTCCTTAATCGTATAAACATTTAGCCTACGTGTGAGGCAAAACGAATACCGAACAATAAAGGAGGCCTTGATATGAATAAGAAATCTTTCTGGATACCATTTTCAACAGCAATTGGAACAATCATTTTGCTTTATGGAATTGGCAGCCTTTTTCATATCCCATCCCTGATGTGGACGTTCTATAAAGCAAATCCATCAGAAGATGTTAAGTTTGAAGCAGGCGGTTCACTGAATCCGATCTTCATCGGATTTATCGCCGGGTTTGTTGCGGATGGCATTTACAGATTTAAACAAAAACATCGTTCAAGTATAGAATAGTAGACAGCTCACCGGCTATTTGTCACAATCATGATCAACCCGTTGCTCAGATTGATGACATCCCCTCGTATGGCAAGCGCCACTTCGCGCATCAGCGCCTGCTGCTGCTCTTCGTCTTTTGCCCGGAGGAGAACGGAATCCCCTGGATAGATGACGTCTTCCGTATGATGAGGCAGTCCGATAAAAGCATAGATTTTCATATCATTCATTGTCATCCGCCCACTCTTTGATGAATTTATGTTTCTTTTGTGTACTTTCTAGCAGTGGGGTATTCTCCACAGAGGTGATCATCCGCTTGATGTTCTGGATGATCGGCACGACGACGAATACGATCCGTCCATCGACATAATCCTTCCGTGTGAAGTGATATCGCTTAATGCCAAGGGATCGGGTGATTTCAAATAAGATCGCCTGGCGCTGGCCATAGTTATCAAGCGCAATCCGGTAATGGTCGGAATGAGGGGTGACCACGACGGCAAGCCCTTCTTCCAGCAGCATCTCCTGTCCGCGTTTAATCCCGATTCGGTTCGAAACAAATATATCATCCACAAATAGCTCGTTGTTTTTAATCGAAATTTCACCAGCCGCCACACTCGCGATCGAGGATATCACCTTTCCCTTTGAAAAGTGTTTCAAAAAGTAAAAGACAACCACACCACCAGCAATCCCTACTGTGATTCGAAGCGGTTCCTGACTACCCTCAAGCGCCTCCATAATGACTCCGATGATCAAAGCGACCAACAGAGCAATATAATTCCTGGCCTCGAACGTTTTGGAAATCCCGTCAATATAGGCATTCCCCCGCTTCGTATATTCCGTTTCCTCCATCAATTGCAGGCTTGTCTGCTCCAGCTTCCTCACTCCTTGAAACTGGGTGAGGGCCAGCGTCAAAAAGGTCACGCTGGTGAGGTTGTTCGTCATCAATGCAGGGACAAACACCGCCCCGAGCGTTGCCGCCACAAATCCAATCACGGCATGGCTCAGATATCCATTTGGATACGTTGGATACTGGCGGAAGTCTTCGCGAAGCACCAACAATCGCGCTGCGGTGCCGCCGATGATTGCGGTCAAGATTAGAATTAAGTGAGGGGAAGATAATACTTGCTCCTTCAAGGTCATTTTCCTTTCTTTCGCATCCTATATGAAATATCTTTTGAAAAAACCATAAAAGTATGTAATTTTTGTCAATCAATCCAATTCAGTGTTTCCGTATGATGTGGTTAAGCCTTTTAAATTAAGGCTATTTATATATAATCAAAAAAGAGTACGAACTTTTGAGGGTCCATACTCCAACTGGTGCTATTTGTTTTGTTTCTCCACGTGTTCTGAATGACTTCCGCCACGTGACATATTGTTTTCGTTGTTCATCCTTTTCAACCTTTTTTGTCCTCGGAAATAAGCTAGGACCAAAAACAGTGCATAAACTACACAGATCGCGATTAAAACAACAATCGTAATCTTAAATGAATGGATCATCGGAATGATGGCACCTCGTTTCATGAAGACATCCTTTATTCTAAAATGTTACTCGCTTTATGAAAGAACTTCAATCTATTCAATGAATTTTTCTTTGTTAATTGAGCGCAATTCAATTAAGGAATGATTTCTTTTGGAACCTCATTCAGCTTAATCGGTTCATTGATTTGTACATTACGATAAGTAATGGAATATTGAATATGATTGTTGGAATCAAATTCAAGCAGTTTGAGGATGATTCCCGTTTCCTTGTCCACCCATAACTCAAAATGATTGGGGACGTTTGATTGTTTGGAATTGATCATGCTTCCTTTTAAAACCATGCATATTCTATCAAAGTATTCCTTACTTCCATTGGTAATACTCCAGTTGTCCATATCTGCTAAGTAGTTATATACGAAGTTTTCATTGAGTAAGGATTCATCCGCCCTAGAAAAATCAGGCATATCATTACGGAATTTGACTAATCTATATTTCCCTTGTCCCTCAATTCTTGAAGAAAGCTTTTTCTGGTCTGGAGTAAACGTTTCCTTTGCACCGGTAAGTGCTTTTTCTAATACCTTCCCATTCGGAGAAAGCTTGTAGTGATTGGCATCCGTATTGAAAGAAATCATTCTCGTTCCATTATCTAAGTAGTCTATGTAGGCATAGGCTTTATTCTGAGAAAGATTCACTTTAAACGTGATTTCCGGATCTCTTCCGTTTACTGCATCGTGTATTTGGAATGTACCTTTGGCGAGAGTAAAATTATCTACTGTATTAATCATCTTATATACGATTGCTTCTTTACTTACATGAGCCGTTTCCCAAATGGATTTATCATAGACTTTTTGAGTAGTTACAACTTTGTGGCCATGAGCTGATTTAATCGATGGTGCATCAGCCTTTTGTGCTGTCCAATAAACGCCAGTCCCGAAAGCGATCAATGCACATGCACTTAAGAGAATATGAACCCCTGATTGAAAGTTGATGCGTTTTTTGGGGATGACGTCAGGTTGTTGAAGTTTCTGTAGAATGCTGCGTTGTTGATCAGCATCCAAGCGAAAAGATTTAAATGAACGTTCAAAGGCTTCTTTTATTTCTGGATCTCTTTCACACATCCATGATGCCCTCCTCTTTTAGTTTGTGTTTCAAGATTTTTCTCCCTCTTGTGAGTCTTGTTTTTATAGTGTTGAGATTTTGATTCAAGATTTCGCGGATTTCCTGTAGAGAGAATTCTTTGACATGGAATAAGAAAATAACCTCCCTGTACTTAGTCGGTAGTTTAAGTACATGTTCAACAATTTGGTTATTTCTTATATCATCAAAAAATAATTCCTCTGTTGTCCGTTCATTTGAATAAATTTCTTCCACCGAATGGAGCGATAACAAATTCTTTAACTTGTTCTTCCTAAGATAGTCTTTGCTTTTATTAGCGGCAATGCGAAGCAGCCAACTCTTAAGTTTTGAGGAATCCCCACCGAAATTACCTATGTTTCTATAACAAGAAATGAACGTTTCCTGAGTCAAATCTTCAGCAGTTTGTTTGTTCTTTACATATGTATAAATAAACCATAAAACATGGGTTTGATATTGATGGATTAATGCTTCAACCAGGGCCTCTTTAGTATTGGGCAGTGAATCACTCTCCGAAGTTTCCTTGTCCACTAAACTCATAGTCGTTCTCTCCCCCCTTCTGTTAATACAACGAAAAATAATTAAGGAAGTTTCAAATTATTAATAAATAAAACCACATATAAAAATGGCCAAAGGAACCTAGGTTCACTTCGGCCACTCATCAACTTTCCGGATCCACCTTAAAATCTTCCCAATCGTGTCCGCCGTTTTTTGTAGTTACAGCATGGTACCCATCCTTATCCATGATTCCGAATCCTTCTTGTTCATTGACAAAATGAAAAGAAATGAGCGGACTCTTCATGTCTTCGTTCACAACACTCCACGTTCGGCCGCCATCAGTTGTTTTTTGAAGGGTTTGCTTTCCATTTATAGTGAAGGCAAGAAATCCTAGTTTTGAATTTAAAAAGAACACCGCATTAATTTCATCGTTTAATTTTATCAGGCTGTTCCAACTTGCTCCTTTATCGTTGGATTGAAAGAGAATCGAGGATGTTTTTTCACCTGAAACGCTTGTAATGGCGACAAATCCAGTTTGAGTATTGATGAATTGAGGTTTGCCAACAGAGATGATTTGACCTTCTGGAATGTTGATTCTAGGCACAGCCCATGTTTTCCCTTTGTCATTGGTTCTATAAAAAACCGATTCATTATCTGTGTTCCCTTCCCCAGTAAGAAATCCAGTATGTTCATCGATAAAAAGCAGGGAATTCGGATCAATGGTGTCAGGCAGCGATAATTTAGTCCGCTCGGTTGTGTTGTTGTCTAGCACCCATTTCTCTCCCCCTGTATTTGTATAATAAACATCGAAGGGAGTATGTCCGGCAGCGGCTCCTCTATGTACAAGCAGCCAGCCGATTTGCGGGGTGACGAATGAAAGCTGGATCTGTTCAACCCTCGGCATTTCTCCCGGGAGGCTATAATTTTTCCAATCTTCCCCTTTGTTGTCAGAATGAAATAATGTTTTTTCATCCTGCAGCCAAATGTGGTTTTCATCGAGAGCATAATAGTTAAGGAGAGACCCGGATTCATTTTTGGTTTCCGGTGTAACATCTACAGCTAAGTTATCGTTGATCGAAAAAAGTTTACTCTCCGTACTCGCCCATCCATCGCTTGCTGTTTTCATCGTTTCATGATTAAAAACGCTCGTTGAGTTGGTAGCAAGTATCGTACTGTCTTCCTTCTCTTCTTTGTTCTTCTGCGACTCTTCTGGCTTAACGGTGCTTGCGGCAGCTGTTTTTCTTTTCGGTATGTCATCAGATTTCTCTTGGCAGCTTGATAGCAATGCAGCCGCCATTAAGGTTATTAATGCAACGAAAATGATTTTTTTCATGATTATCTCCTTACACATTTTTAAAAGGGAAACTATTATCACGAGTGCTCGTTTTCGTAAAAAATAGATGTATGTTCTTGCTTCATTTTTTTAAGCATTTCGTTGGATGGAGGTGATAAAGGATTGTCAAAGATGTACAGTCTTTTAATCGCCGGTAATGTGGTTACGGGACTTGCGTCGATGATTTGATTGGAAGCGAGCTGAAGGTCTTCAATTTGATCCTTATGTTCAAGTGCAGAAAGATCTCGTACTTGATTATGCTGTAAATCAATGCCCCTCAACTTATTCAAACTTTCCAACGAAGAAATGTCATTGATTTGGTTATAGCTTAGATTAATGTATTCCACGTCCCCCAGTGCCATTAAAGGGGAAATGTCTTTGACATGGTTGTATGCCAAACTCAAGTTGGATAGCGCGGGGTATAGCGCCACATGTTGAATATTACGGATACCATCGCTGTCTAAATGTAGAACCTTTAATTTTTTCAATTTTGGCCATTCCGGAACCTGCGTTAGGGAGATATCGCCGCTAATGTGAACTTCTTCGAGATTTTCCAACCCATTCAAAAAATCGTATTTTCCAAGATTACTATTGACTAACCACAGACTCCTTAAAGTGTCCTTCTTGCGTAAAATCGATTTTATCAAATCCAGTTGATCATGGTCCGGGCTCATGTGCAGCTCTTCTAAATGATTCAAACCTTCAACAGCTTCAATGTTTTTGGCACCTGAAGGGAGAACCAGCTTCTTTACATTTTTTAGATACGTTAAATCTTGATAGCTCAGGATCTTGCCATTGCCATTGAATTCTTTAACCCCATCCAATTCTTCTTTTGACAGCGTCCCATTTCTTTTTCCTAAAATCGACCTTACTTCACTTTCAAATGCACGGTCATGAAATTGAATTTCTGTTTTTGATGAGCTTACTTTCATTTCAGCTTTTTGCGAACTGCAGCCGGCAATTAGCAGTATTAAAAGGCAGAGATAGACGCCTCTAAATTTCTTCATATCAAGTTCTCCTATACTACTTTTTTCAATATTCTTCTTTGTATAGACGGAGCAGCATGCGAAAATGTTTCCAAATTTTTCTTTTTATTCACATTGACAATTGAACTTTGATGCTTCAATAATTAGAAAAAAGAGGAAATTACCTTATAAAGGAGGAAACGATGAAAGCTATCTTAAAGTTTGTATTATTCCTTTTTATGATGACGGTGATGGCAGGCTGTTCATCCAAAGATATTATGGAAAAAACGGATATCGACTACTCCATTTATTTTCAAGGCTTTATCGTCAATAAGGATTCAAATGCTCCACCGGCAAAGCTGATCATTTTTACAAACAAAGAAGATTGGGAGACTTTTTCCAAAGAGTATGTAGAACAAGGACAGAGGGTCGCCTCCATGGACCATTCGATTGATTGGAAACAGGAGGATTTGATCTACTATGCAATGAATGGCGCGAAAGATGGATATGTCGGGAATTTCGGTACATTTAAAGGCTATGAAGTAAACCAGAAAAGGATTGAGGTAAAAATTGAAGGAAGATCACACTCGAAACAAATTTTTGCAGTAAATAATTTAAATGACGATTACGTTTCAATCACCTATCAGTTATGGACATTGGTGAAAAAAGGATCCCTATCAAAGAAACTGACAGCTCAATATCATTATTAATCAAGCCTTTTTAAGTCCCTACCACCAAGTCCGCTTTTCCTGCAGGATTTATCGTTTTCACATAATACTCCTCTGCCTTCCAGTAGCGATTTTCAAACTTTATGATGTTCTGTTTCGTTTCTTCTGTCTCACGGTCGAACCTTTTTTCCCTAGGACAATCTAAAAATATCACCTTATCAAACATACCTCGCCATTCCGTTCGTTGAAGGAAGATGCCTTCTACGAGGATCAACCCGGATTCAGGCAATGCAACTGACCGGAATACCTGGGAATGGGTATCAGTATTGTAGAATGGCAGTGTTAATTCAGGAGCTGACTTAAGCTGATTGAAAAATTCACTCTTCAGCCACCCGACATCCCACTGCAATTGATAATATTCGTACCATTCCTCGAATCCTGTTCCATACCTCTTATTTCGGTCCACAATGTGGTCGTCGATATGAAAGACCTGAAATCCAATCTCTTCTTTTTGTAAAAGTCTGCTTAACTGTGTAACAAGAGTCGTCTTCCCGGCACGGCTCAAGCCGTCAATGGCGAGGATGAATCGCTCCTCAGGTTGGATGGTTGTGATGATATGATTCAGTTCATTATGGATTTTCTGCATGTCATTCATATGATTCCTCCCGATCCCCAATTTTTATCTATGTACTCTTCAATGGATTTCGTCAATTCGAATGCTCCTGTTTCACTGTTGCATGGAAGTGCTAATTTGATACCTAGCTCAGGATACACAGATGACCTGAAGTTAACGCCTGGATCGTAGCCCATCACGTGATACTTAAAAATACGGTTGTTTCTTTTATTGATCCATATCCCGTAGCCATAGTCGACTTCATCTTTGACTTGAACGAGAGGACTCACTATCAAAGAAGTTAACTTTTCATTAACGAGTCGAAAATCAAACAATGCTTCCCAAAACTCCATCATGTCCAGCGCGGTGACATATGCCCCGCCATCTGCCCCGCCTTTCATAGGCACAGCGAATATGTTCGTTCTCAAAGCACCGCTTCCTTTGTCCTCGATATAGCCCAAAGCCGTGTTTTTCGGAAGTTGATCCATTGAAAAATAACCAGAGTCCATCATCCCGCACCGGCAAAATATTTCAGATTCAATAAATTCCGAGAAGTTCTTGCCGGTCTGCTGCTCGATAATCAATCCTAATAGAATATAGCCGGCATTGTTGTAATGAAACTTTTCTCCAGGCTGAAACATCATTTCTTTCGTTTGAAAAAGCGGCAAGAAATCAATCGGCTCTTTCATTTGATATACTGGACATGTCTTCCACAAATCCTCAAAGTCCTCCATTATTTCTTCGTCAAAATAGTCTGGGACTCCTGAGGTGTGCGTCAATAATTGATGAACGGTGATTCTTTTGTCAAAGTGAGGAAAATCGATGTCCAGGCAGTCCACCAGCAATGTCTCAAATGTGAGGATTCCTTTCTCCACCAGCTGGCATATGCCAACCGCAGTGAACAACTTGCAGCCGGAAGCAATCCCAAACCGAGTATCCACAGTGTTCATTTGTTCTTCAGCCCTATTGGCAAAACCGAAAGCAGATTTCGATAATACTTGCTTATCTTGTTTCAAATAAACGACTCCGGACAGATTATGTTCTTTACTTTTCTTCTGAATCCATGTATCGATTGCAAGCATTTCGTTCTCCATTTGAATCCCCCTTGTTTAATGATCTTTTAAAAAATAATTCATTCCATATGCTGCGTACTGATTTCTGAAGGCACCCCATTTTTATAATGTTCATTCTCCAAATCATACAAAATCGGATCATCGTATTCTTCAAAGTTATTGATAATATGATCTATCATCTAGGTCTCCTTTTCACATTGTTTATATATACTTCTTTTAGTTCCTTCAAAACAGCATTCTCTCTTTTAATCCATCCATTTTTTACGAGCTGGATTTTTAGTTTGTCATTCTGCTCAATCGCTTCATCGATCGAGACCCATATCGGGCAAAATTCCTGTTCTTCCTCATAATCATCCAATTGGAGCGGGTACCTCTCTTCATCCTCCAATTCACATAAATAATAGTGTGACGTCATTTGGAAGATGGCCCCTTCGTCAAATTCATCCTGTTTTCTTTCCACAACTTTTCCCAATTTGTCTTTGACCGTGCAGTGGACATACCCGGTTTCTTCAGCTATTTCCCGAGTCAGTGCCTCATGATGGCTTTCTTTTTCTTCCACACCTCCGCCGGGGAATTTATAATCTCCTCTGTTCGTATGGATTAAAAGAAGTTTGTCATTTTTATAGATCACCGCTTTCACTGCGATTCGATGGTTCACTCTTTTGTTTATTTCATCTGTTCCTTGTTCTACTAAAAATTTTTGAAAAACCATATAGCCTCCTAAGTTTATATCGGGTGTACATTACCAATTATTTCAAAACGCTTATACATTCGCAAACTCTAAAATGTTCTCGCCTAATTCATTTAAATTAAACTTTTGACCAGGGACAAAAAGTTCTGATTTTCATATTTTATTAAGACGAAGTATGTTTTGAAAGGTGGAGAATGTTATGCAGGCACAGCCATTACGCGGTGCTCAAGAGCTTTTGTGTATCAATGCAGAAAAAATCTATGACTGGGTGATTCTTCAATCCAGTGATTCACAAACTGTGATAGAAATATTTCCGGCAGAAGGTTTCAGTCCTTGTGCTTCTGGAGTAACAAATCTTGTCACAACTTGTGTTTTAACCGATTCATCCGGCACGCCGGTTTCCCTTTCTTCTCCGGATGCAGTTTCTATTCAAGAAATCGGGACAAGGGAATCTCGGCAGTTTATGGTGGATGGAGCGGTTGTAACGCTTCAGGATGTATCTTGGATCAAATCTTTTTATATTGTAGTGGAAACTACGGGAATTCAAGGAACCACCCCGTTCCTTTTTAGAAGTCAGCCTGTCCTGTTTGAAATCCCGGAATCCGCCTTCTTATGTGCGCCGGACGGAACAGACTTGCTGGTTCGGATTACTGAATTCGATTGCCGTACTCGTTTTAGATGTTTAGGCAGGAATACCGCTTCCATCGATGTCTTTATCAACCTCTGCCAGTCTGTACAGACATTTGCCAATGTGACAATAGAGTTAGAAGCAGAATTCTGCCAGCCTCGGGACATCATCAACGAACAATGTCCTGCACCAATCGTCCCTCCTCAATGTCCGGTCATTTTCCCCGCCAACGGTCCAGCGGCAAGATAACAAAAACTGTAATCAATCTACCACATCGAAAAAATGGAGAAATTTTTGTGCATTTTCCTTTAAGAAAGAGGCTTATCATGCTTTGGATAAGCCTCTTTCTCTGGCATTTTTTTGAGGACACTCCGAACTGAATCGAACATCCACCTAATCTCTCTTCGCTTCACTGCGGGGTCTCAACTTCCGCTCCAATCAACACCATATGATGATTTTTTTTAGAACCACTCTTAAAAACAACCACTCTTAAGAAGTTAGTCTTAATAAAAAAGACGCATCCCTATTGAGAATACGCCCGTGTTAGATCAACAATTTTTGTTAGTTGCCATTTGACGTCATCGCTTGTAGCAATCCACCGTCGTCCAGGTTTCGGATCCGGGATATTTTATCGTCCTTATCAAGGTTGATGAGTCCTGTCACTTTGGCGGTCTTGGCCTTTTCATCTTCTTTATGATAGTCGACATGAAGCGTGAAGGTGTAGGCAGTGTCATTGGCATCATCCGTTTTTTGGATGTCCATATCCTTCACTTTCATTTGATAGCCTCCTCCATAAGCCTTACGGAGCCACACAAGTGCATACATATTAACAAAATCCTTATACTTTTCGTTCTGTACATAAGGCTTGTAATGTTTTTCAAGGTATTCTTTGAACTCTTTCCCGCCACCTTCCGTTTTACCAAAATCATCGAGCATCTTCTTCGTCTCTTGGTCTGGTCCATTGAATTCATTTTTGAGGTATGCTTTGATGGATGCCGTCTCGTCTTCATTTTTAGCTGTGGCTTCAGAGCAGCCCGCTGCCACCCCTGCCAACATACATAACGCAAGCAAGAGTGATGCCCATTTCAACAAAATTCGTCCCATTTTCCTTCCCCCTTTGGTTTGTATTAAACTCATCCTATTTGACCGATTAATTTTCGTATAATACTTTATACGGATTTAACAAATTTTGGTTTCATTTTTTTACACGTTCATTCAGGGCTGTGATTAACCAAGGGGGAAGGTTTTTTTTACAATACGGTCAGCGCAATACGATGGTTTCATTTCTCGTTATGCAGAAATATTTTTTATAAAATCAATCAGGAAGCATCTATCCTCTGGAAATGTTAATTCAAGTTCCACAAGATCATTAATCGATTTCCAGGCGATATCATAGATTAATTGATCGGGGTCTTGAATTTTCCGTTCTCCCCCAACAACCTTCACAGCGAAATAATGCGCTTCATATGTGACTTGAAGTTCCTCGTATGTTCCAGTCTTAATTTTGATCTTATCCACGATATCAACCTTATAGCCTGTTTCTTCCTCAACTTCCCGGACACAGCACGCTTCGAACGATTCGCCTGTATCTCTCCCGCCTGTCGGAACGGACCATGTTTTTGATTCCTCTGGCTTTCCTTGAAGCACCATTAACACTTCGCCATGTACATTAAGGCACACGGCTGTTGATCCCTCCCATTTTAGCACCGAGCATCGTCTCCTTTGTTTGAATTTTTACACACTCTGACCAACATACTCCACTCCATTTCATTGCTGGCAGTTGTTAATGGCCAGTCTCTATTCCATGGGCTTTTGCTTATTTCTTTTAAAAATGAACTGTTGACCTAGGACAACGGCATTATTTTTTCATACTTTATTAAGACGAAGTATATTTTTGAAAGGTGGAGAGTGTTATGCAGGCACAGCCATTACGCGGTGCTCAAGAGCTTTTGTGTATCAATGCAGAAAAAATTTATGACTGGGTCATTTTACAATCCAGTGAATCAAGAAGAGTGACAGCATTAGAATTAGATCTACCGGCATCAGGTTTCAACCCTTGTTCTCCTGAAGTAAGTAACTTAGTGACAACTTGTGTTTTAACCGATTCATCCGGTACACCGGTTTCCCTTTCTTCTCCGAATGCGGTTTCTATTCAAGAAATCGGGACAAGGGAATCCCGGCAGTTTATGGTGGATGGAGCGGTTGTAACGCTTCAGGATGTTTCATGGGTTAAATCTTTTTATATTGTATTGGAATTTACAGGAAATAACGGAGTCACCCCATTCCTTTTAAGAAGCGCTCCGATCCTGTTTGAAATCCCGGAATCCGCCTTCTTATGTGCGCCAGACGGTACAGACTTGCTTGTCCGGTTGACTGAGTTCAAATGCCGGACTCGTTTGAATTGTTTCGACGCCGAAGTTACCTCAGTCGATGTTTATCTCACTATTTGCCAATCAGTACAGACATTTGCTGATGTAACGATCGAACTTGAAGCAGAATTCTGCCAGCCTCGGGACATCATCAACGAACAATGTCCAGCACCAATCGTCCCTCCTCAATGTCCGGTCATTTTCCCTGCCAACGGTCCAGCGGCGAGGTAAGCAAAAAAAGGCATGAAATATTTACAATTCATGTTTAAAGAGGATTATTATCCTTTTTAAAGGTTTTGGCTATTTGAAGAAACAAGATTAAAAATCCGCGATTAAGGAGAATCGCGGATTCCCCACGGAAAGAGAGGCAATTTTGCTTGCATAAAAACAACTAAGATTGCGAAAACAGCCTTCATTTTACATAAGTGTGTTCATTCTAGGCTCTGCTAAAACTGGACTTTAAACAAGGTGATCATAAAAAATTTCCTATCCATTTAATTTTACACTCTATTTACAATAATACCCATGGACCATTACTTCAATTTATTTCAAGGGGAAATACGAATGGTCCTTTATGAGGAATCTCTTCGAATTCTGGAAAGTATCACCGAAAGTCCTCTGACAAAAGGGTGATTTTTCTTTGTTTAATTGTCGCACAAATTTTAATCTTCCTTAAATTCACCAGCCTATAATTGGCATTGTTCAACAATAAAGATTACAGGATAGGAGCGTGAAGAAGGTGAACAAAAAGAAATGGTTAGGAGCAGCATTGACGACACTTGTAATTGGTTCTTCAACAATTGCCTATGCAGGTCATCATGATGTAGCAGGGCCGACTTCCGATGTAAGCGGCATTACTTCACATGATTGGAAATTGACACCTGCCGGCACACAACTTACACTTGGAGATTTCCCTATGGGAGGAGTTCTAAGCCCTGATGGCCAGTTTCTTGTTGTCTCGAATGACGGTCAAGGGGAGCAATCACTGCAAGTCATTGATACACAGACAGAGAAAATCGTACAAACTCTTTCGTTCAATTCGCCTCAAGCCTTGTATCTAGGTGTTGTATTCAGTCCAGATGGACATAAGCTTTATGCATCAGGTGGAGGAAATAATGAAATACGGACCTTTGACTTTAATGAGGGGAGGCTCACTGAGAAAAAGGCCATCTCTTTAAACCAGGATACACAGAAAAATCCTTACCCAGCTGGTCTGGCAATCTCTCAAGACGGGAAACAGCTTTTTGTTGCAAACAACCTGGATCATACCGTTTCAAAAATTAATACAAAAACACAAAAAGTAATAAAAACGACAAGCGTCGGTAAAAATCCTTACACTGCATTTCTCAGTAAAGATGGAAAACAATTGTTTGTATCCAATTGGGGTGAAAGCAGCGTATCCGTTCTTAACCCGAAAACAATGGATGTGATTAAAACCATTCGTACCGGACTCCATCCGAATGCGATTGCTCAAAATGAGAAAACTGGAACCATCTATGTATCAAACTCTGATAGTGACAGCATCTCATTTATCAATCCTGAATCCCTTTCAGTTGAGCAAACCTTTTCTGTAAAGCCATCTGAGGAAGTTCCAACCGGCAGCCAGCCTGATTCACTAACTGTAAGTAAAGACGGAAAAACTCTTTATGCAGCGAATGCAGGGAACAATGATGTTGCGGCCATTGATCTTTCTGGTGACAAAGCAAAAATGAAAGGGTTAATTCCAACGGCTTGGTATCCAACCGGTGTGTATATTGATCAAAAAGAGAATGAACTCATGGTCATGAATGCGAAGGGTCTCGGTGCAGGGCCAAATGCACAAGGACAGTACATCGGCAACATGATGAAAGGAACTTTATCTAACCTCTCTATTCCGAATGATCATGAATTAAAAAAATACACGAAAGAAGTCAATAAGAATAATGATTATTATAAAGCGGAGAAGAATGAAGGCAAAGGAGAAGAACAAGCAAATTCGCCGATCCCAAAATACTTTAACCAAAAATCATCTCCTATTAAACACGTAATCTATGTAATAAAAGAAAATCGAACGTATGATCAAGTTTTGGGTGATTTAGGAAAGGGAAATGGCGACGCTGAGCTAACAACCTTCGGCAAAAATATCACTCCAAATATTCACAAGCTGTCGAAGCAATTTGTTACGCTGGATAATTTTTATGCAGATGCAGAAATTAGCGCTCAAGGGCACAACTGGGCAACAGGAGCCAAGTCTAATGATTATGTGGAGAAAAATTGGCTGGCCAATTATTCCGACCGAAACCGCGACTATGATTTTGAAGGATCTAATGAGGCAGCTTATCCGAAAGCAGGATATATTTGGAATAATGCTAAACGTTCAGGTGTTAGCTTCCGGGATTATGGCGAATTTACTCATTACGATGAAGAAAAAGGAAAATGGGTTCCAACGGATTCTTCTATCGGCAATGACTATGATCCAAACTTCCCCGGATGGAATCTTGATATATCAGATTTAACACGTTATGACGCATGGGAAAAAGAATTTAACTCTTATGTAGATCATGGGAATCTTCCAGACCTTCAAATTGTACGGTTGCCAAATGACCATACTGCCGGAACCACACCTGGCAAACTCACACCAGAGGCCATGGTCGCACAAAATGATTATGCAGTTGGGAAGCTGGTTGATAAGGTCAGCCATTCGCCATATTGGAAAAACACCGCCATTTTCATTACAGAAGACGATGCACAGAATGGCTGGGACCACATTGATGCTCATCGTACAGAATCCTTGGTGGTATCACCGTATACGCAAACAGGCAAGTTAGACAGTACCTTTTATGATACGACTTCCATGATTAAGACAATGGAAATGATTCTTGGTATGCAGCCAATGTCACAATTTGATGCGTCTGCGATTCCAATGGTGCATTCATTTACAAATCACCCAGTTTATAACCCGTTTAAAGTAGAACAGCCGAGATATCCAATTGATAAGACAAATAGCCAAACCGCAGTGGGGGCTGAAGAATCGAAATCCATTGATTTTTCTCAAGCTGATCATGCAAATAACGAAATGCTCAACCATATTCTTTGGAAAGAAGCCAAAAAGAATAAAGCTTACCCCAAAAAAAATAAACAAAATCAATAAATTAGGTATCCTGAAAATTCAACAAATGCTAAATCAATGGCCCATTTCTACTTAACTTGCTGATGCTTGATGAAAGCAAGCCTATTTGCTCACGTAAAAATAGAAAAATATGCAAAAAAGAGGCTTATCTACTTTCGATAAGCCTCTTTCTCTATCATTTTGTTGTGGTTGCGAAATGGGCGATCAAACCTAGAACAAAAAGTATTGGAAATATGTTTGCAATCAATATGAATCCTGCTTTTTTTAATTTTGAATTGTATTGGCCTTTTTCAATAGGCTCTCTGTTCTTTTTTTGCTTTTCTAAATCTCTTTCCTTCTTCCGTAAATAGGACATATATGCCAATTAGCACAACTGCAGCCATTAGGGTCCAGTTCGCTAGGGTAAACAGGACTCCTTCAATTTGTCCTAACCATTTCATCAAAAGTTCCCCCCCAGTCTTGTTTCACAAGGGGGCGTTGCCAGCCTCCTGCATAATCATCTCCAGTCGACTGGAGGCTGTGCCTTCAATCCAAGTTCTTGGGCTGCAGCAAGGATACATTCTTTTCTAAAGAAAAAGCTTTTATGTTCTCCATTCTGATTCCCTTTATTTCACTTTCCCCTCACGACGGGCACCTGTTCCCCATTCTGATTC
>NZ_RCVZ01000019.1 GCF_003668575.1 Falsibacillus albus
ATGCCTGTCGCAGAGAAAAATCGAGTTGAAGGGAATCAGAAAGCGGATCTGATGCCCGTCGCGAAGAAAAATCGAGCTGAAGGGAATCAGAATGGGGATCAGGTGCCCGTCGCAGAGAAAAATCAAGCTGAAGGGAACCAGAAAGCGGATCTGATGCCCGTCGTGTAGAAAAATCGAGCTGAAGGGAATCAGAAATCGAATCTGATGCCCGTCGTGTAGAAAAATCGAGTTGAAGGGAATCAGAAAGTGAATCTGATGCCCGTCGCGGAGAAAAATCGAGTTGAAGGGAAACAGAAAGCGGATCTGATGCCCGTCGCGGAGAAAAACCAAGCTGAGGGGAATCAGAAAGGGGATCAGGTGCCCGTCATGGAGAAACATCGAAATGAAGGGAACCAGAATACGAATCTGATTCCACTCCAAGAAAAAATTCAAGCGGAAGGGAAACAGATTATTGAAAACCAGACGCTCTGTCCCTTGAAGAAAAGGTTATTGCCGCATCCTTCTTGAATATAAATGAGTAAAACCTGTATATGGAGGGCTGATTATGGCTTTCGTTTCAATCTATACGGTCGGCAGGCTAAAACATGCCAATGACCACCCTGCTTCTCAGGAGTTTTTTGAAGTAGGGGATAGTGTGTTTCGTCAGGCAAATGATTCCGGAAAAATGATAGATGCGCTTTCACCAAAGGGAGTCCCTTTCCCTGAAAATCTTATAGAGGGGGATGGTGCCCCGATTCTTACACTGACAGTATGGAAAGACCTTCAATCCTTATTTCGCTTTACTTACTCAGGCCTGCATAGGCAAGCGTTGAGAGATAGGAGCAAATGGATGCAGCCTTATCAAGAAACCCACCTTTCCTATGTAATGTGGTGGACAGAAATGGTGAAGGATGTCACATGGAAAGAAGCATTCAAGAGGTACGACCATTATATTCAGAATGGGTCGACTGCTTTTGCATTTGATTTTAAGCATGCCTTTGATGAAAAAGGAGAGGAGTGTTCGGTTAAGTAGCGGACAATAAACAAACAAGGGACAGATGCCCTGTCCCTTGTTAATCATTTAATCCCTTTCCATCGAGGATGTGCTGCGTATATTTTTCAACCCTGGCCGTTCGTGTTTTCGATTGTTTCGCTTTAGAAAAATAAAGAAGATAGGCTCGTTGCCGTCCAGGCGTCAATTCTTCAAATGCCGCTTTCAAGTCAGGCATCTCATCGAATTTATGTTGAAGTTCTTCAGGGATGGCGTAATCTTCATTCTTTTTGAACTCCACTTCCAAACCGGCTTTTTCAACTTCGATGGCTTGTTGGATATAGGCTTTCAAGACCGGTTCCAATTCATTGATTTCCTCTACATTGGTGAAGCGGATCTGGCGCGCAGCCTGTACATTTTCCGTTTGCTGGATAAGAATGTTTTGAGGATCCTTTACTAACGAGCCTTTATGAAACAGCAGTGCACAATATTCTTTAAACCCATGGATCAACACGACGTTTTTTCCATCAAGGGTGTAACAAGGGTGCATCCATTTGAAATCTTCCGTCAGCCCGCAGTCTAGAATGATTTCCCTCAACTTTTCATATTCTGCTTTCCACTTTTTTGATTTGCTTAAATAATCATCAACCTTTGGATTCAATTTAATGTCGGCCATCTATAAACACTCCTTTTTGACTTGCTTCTGTTTACGATTGTCATAATGCCATTTTAAGTTAATTCATAAGTCCCGTCCATGATTCGGAGGGGTTCCTTATAGTATTGTCCATTTGATGGAAGAAGTAATTGGATTAAATTGAATATTATGAAATAATTGGTATATAGGGATGGCGAAAATGAAATTAGAAGGGGGCGTTGGATATTAACATCTGGATGTACATAGCGGTTTTTGCCGCCCAAGTAATCGGAGGCGCCATAGCACTTGCGGTGTTTTCGTCTATCCACATGAACAACAGGACGAAAGGATTTGTGAGTCTGGCAATTATCATTTTAGGGATGATTTATTCTGTATTTCAAGGGTTTACTCTTTCACAGACAATGGGAATCGGGATGACGTTCATTTACTTATTCTTATTTGCCGTCACCTACTTTATCCAAAGACGGAAAAAGGAAAGCGGCATTATTTCTTAAAGAAGGAGCATACGAATTTGGTGAAGTATTAGTCGGAAATGCTGTCGTCGTTGACCTTTAGCTTGTTGATTTAACAGCTTTTCTGATAAAGATTCATCGGATGGTGTTGATCGGAGCGAGCATTCTTCCGCGGAAATCAACTTTCCTATTAAGAGCAGTAAACATTACGAAAAGAGCCTAAAAGTTATCAAAAGTATACGGGACAGGTGGGGAAATGGATCAAAAAGAAAATGGTTATTACGGCTATGAAAAAATAGAAAAGTTATCGAAATTGTGCAAATTCACGAATTGCCAGCATATAAGCGAACCACATTGCGCAGTAAAAAAAGCAATTGCTGATGGTACTCTCTCACAAGAGTCCTTCAATAACTTTTATAGAGATAAGAAAGAAAAAGAACATATCTCCAACCAAAAGAATAAGACGAAGGCAGTTGACTATATGAAGCAAAGGAAGCTTTTCCAAAATCCTTTTTCAATTGAAAACAGTTAAGGGGGAAATATGCTGAAACAAGTAGTAGAAAAGATCATTTATTTTGTCTTCACGGTATTTATTTTTATCGTCTTATGGAAGCTGATGGCTGTATTTTGGGACAAATTTGTGCCCTGGAATTATAAAACCGACCTCTTGGGACTGTGTGTGGTCACACCATTATTAATCGCACTGTCATTTATATTATCAAGCTTGTCTTTTAAAGTCATAAAAGCCTCTAAATGAATGTTCACTCTTATTTTGACTGCCATCATAACGAAACGTATGACGAAAAATGTCATGCGTTTTTTTATGCCATGTTCAAAATGCCTTTGACAAAACTAATGATATTAGTTATATTGAAACTAACGTTATTAGTTTTATAAAAACGACTCGAGAGGGATGGGGAAATTGAAGGTCATTCAAGAAAGCAGTACGTACCAACTGACGTTTATGCCACGGTTGTTTCCTGTCAGCTGCTATTTGGTGGATGAAGGGGAAGGTTTAACGCTGATTGATGCAGCTTTGCCGAATAGTGCCGCATCGATCTTACAAGCAGCGGAAAGGATCGGGAAGCCGATTAATCGCATTGTGCTGACCCACGGACATATGGACCATGTAGGGGCATTGGATAAACTGAAAAGTCAGCTGCCCCACGCATCCGTTTATATTTCCAAGCGTGATTCCCGCCTGCTGCATGGGGACAGTTCTTTGGACCCTGGAGAAATTCATCCTA
This sequence comes from Falsibacillus albus, assembly GCF_003668575.1. Taxonomy (NCBI): domain Bacteria; kingdom Bacillati; phylum Bacillota; class Bacilli; order Caryophanales; family Bacillaceae; genus Falsibacillus; species Falsibacillus albus. The sequence continues at coordinate 3,325 of NZ_RCVZ01000019.1, forward strand.
TTAAGGGAGGGGTCGCTAAAAATATTCAAACGCAGGCGGATGTCCTGATTAATGACGGTGACAGGATCGGTTCTTTGATCGCCATTTCATCCCCGGGCCACACGCCGGGATCGATGTCCTTTTTCGATGAAAGGAACGGACACCTTATTGTAGGAGACAGCTTCCAAACGCGTGGAGGCATTGCCGTATCGGGGAAAATGAAGCCGCTTTTCCCATTTCCTTCTTTCGCTACATGGAACAAGGAAACTGCAGTGGCAAGTGCGAGAAAATTAGCTGGCCTTCAACCGGAGCTTCTTGCCGTTGGACATGGAAAATGGATCAAGCAGCCACTGACGAAAATGAAAATGGCTATATCAGAAGCAGAAAAAGGTTTAGGATAACAACAGGAAGGGGGAGATGAACCAATGCCGCGTGCAGGATTAGATGAAGCAACGGTTTTACAGGCAGCGATGGAAATCGCAGACGAGCAGGGATTGGATGCGTTGGTTTTAGCAAAACTAGCTAAAAAACTCGGTGTACGCACTCCGTCCCTCTATAATCATATCGATGGGTTAATGGGTTTAAGAAAAAAACTAACTGTATACGGATTGGAATCACTAAGCGAATCCCTGACTCAATCAGCAGTAGGTAAATCGAAAGAGGATGCCGTGAGGTCTCTGGCAGAAGCATTCATTCACTTTGCCCGCAGGCATCCAGGTCTTTACGAGGCTGCAGAGCGTTCTCCTCATTGGGATGGAGAAGAAATTCAAACAGCATCAAAGAAAGTGCTTGATCCGATCATTCAAGTATTTCAAGCGTTTGGAATTGAAAATGAAGGTCTGCAAGTCCATCTGATCCGCGGTTTTCGCAGTCTTGTCCATGGGTTTGCCTCGATTGAACAGCAGGGCGGGTTTGGGATGCCCGTTGAAGTGGATGAGAGCTTTCAGGTGGTCATTGACACCTATCTTGACGGAATAAAGTCGACAGTTGAAGCTCATAAAAAAGAATGAAAAGACAAACGGCTCCTTTCGATTCGGAAATGAAAGGAGTCGATTTTTTATCTCTTATTTAAAGCGTTTTTCCTCAACCTGCTTCAGTACGTCATATTCATCAATCATGGTTGTTCCTCCTTTTGCGGATTTCAATCAGCAAGGGGCAGCTTTTCCCACTCGCTTAAATAAAGGACATCACTCTCTGCGTTTTTCCTTTCGGGGAGTACACAAAGAAATTCTAATGAGTTTCCATCAGGATCATGAAAATAAAGGGCGGCAGCAGGCATCCATGTGTGCACCATTGGTTCCACAGGCTCCAATCCGAATGCATCCCTAGGTTCGATGCCTCTTTCAAGAAGCCAATCCTTCGCATTGACGATGCCTTCATAGGAAACCTTAAAGGCAAAATGACTCGTTCTGAAGTCTTCATCAGGGACCTCCCAAACACCAAGCATTTGTCCTTTTTTATTATTTCTGTCAAACCAAAAGAACGCCACTCGTCTCTCTTCAATCGTATGTGCAAGGTCCATTCCAAGCTTTTTGTAGAAATCGATCGCTGTTTCCAAATTTTTTGTTTTTACATGTGTTTCATATAACGTTCCAGGCATCATAATAAAACCTCCTAATATCTTCTTTCCTTTATAATATCCCATTTGCCTATTCATAGATTCATGGAATGGTAGTAAGCCTTCTACAACTTTTGATGGAAGATTCTGTTTAAATAGAGGAGATGGGACACGTGGCAAAGAAAGAAATATAAGTTGATGAAATATGTCTAATGAACCTAAGAGGTGAAATATGAATATTCGTCCATTTAAGATTTTAGCCATATCCGGCAGCCTAAGGGAGAAGTCATCCAATTCTGCATTATTGCGTGCGTTTATTTCAATGATTCCATCAGAGGGACAGGCAGTTATCTACAAAGAAATAGGCAGCCTTCCGCATTTCAATCCCGATTTAGACCATGATGACGTTGATGATGCGGTTTCCAATTGGCGCAGCCAGCTACAAGAAGCGGATGGCGTACTCATCTGCACACCAGAGTACGCCAAAGGGATTCCGGGTTCATTGAAGAATGCACTTGATTGGGTCGTATCCTCAGGGGAATTGGTCAACAAACCTGCAGCAGTTATTACCGCCTCGCCCCACCCGGATGGAGGTGGCACGGCTATGGGGTCATTATTGGGTACACTTTCCATGATGAGTGCATCGGTTGTGGAGGGAGGATCCTTGACGGTTTCATTTGTAAATAAAAAGCTGAGACCAACTGGTGAAATTGTGGATAAAGCGTTGGAATCGCATTTAAAAAATCTACTGGATGCCTTGTGTAGTGAAATAGGATCCTGAATTTTGGAGGGAAAATGATACTTATTGGTTTTATTTTCGTGGTAGTGACGCTGTTTTCAATAGAAGTACAGCTAAGAAAGGGAAATAAGCAAAACGAAGTGATGATCGAATTGTTAAAGGATTTAATAAAGAAGAAGTAGTTTTCTGGAACATAAAAGGTTTTAGGTGGTATGTATGATTTATCAATTTGATGTGATGAAACAAGCACAAGCTGAAACCATTGCATACAAGTGGCGCTATGATGGTGAATATTCATTTTATGGCATGGAAGCCGATCAATAGGACTTGGCTGCGTTTTTAGACCCAAAAGCCAAGGAGTGGGGTGGATTATCCTTGGTGGGATGGTGCAACTGTCCTCTACGTTATAAGGGAGATGAAAGAATGAATACAAGCATTTCTTTATGGATGGTTTTAATCTTAGCGATCATTTTATTTATCATTCCACTCATCTCAATGATTTTCAATCCAAGGTTCCTAAGTAAAAACAGACCTTTATTAAAATTTGTTTATTCACTATTGGCCGTTACATCACTGATTTTAATCTTTATCATCCTATTTATTATTTTTACTACCCGTAATTAACTGATGGAGTGAATTTAATGCTGATAAAAGATGAACTATACGGGGAATTCGAAGTAGATAGAGTAATAGAAGAATTAATTCTGAGTGAGCCTGTTCAAAGGTTAAAGGAAATCCATCAAGGCGGGGCTAGCTACTTGGTCAATGAAAAGTGGAATGTCACTCGTTTTGACCACTCGATCGGGGTCATGCTGCTGATCAAAAAACTCGGCGGCTTGGTAGAAGAGCAAATCGCGGGGTTATTGCATGATGTCTCACACACCGCGTTTTCACACGTAGTCGATTTTGTTTTTAATCATAAAGAGGAGGACTATCATGAGAAAATATTTAGCTCGGTTGTAGAAAATTCAGCGATCCCTTCTATCCTAAAAAAACATGGCTATGATTATGCGGATGTACTGCTTGATGATACGAAGTGGACATTATTGGAGCAGCCGGCACCTGAATTATGTGCGGATCGTGTGGATTATACGCTGCGTGATATGCAAAGGTATGGACAAATTTCGTTGGAAGAGGCGCAACGGTTTTTGAATGACCTGATCATCATAGAAGGGAAAATGTACCTTCAAGATGTTGAAATTGCTGAATGGTTTGTCCAAACCTACTATAAAGAAGTCATTGATTTTTTCATGGATCCGCTAAATATCTATGGCTACGATCTGTTGGCTAAAATCCTGAAATGCTCATTGGAAAAACAGATTATCACCCCGGAGGATTTTCTTGGGAAAGATGACGAGGTACTCAGTAAAATAAAGTCATCAGCAGATCAAGAAGTACTCAGTTTGTTAAGCAAGCTCAATCCAAGAGTAATTGTCAAAGAGGATAGGGAGAATTACGATTTTTATCGCAAAAACAAAGTTCGTATGATAGACCCATCTGTATTAAGAGAGGGCGAATTAATCCGGGCGTCATTGCGATCTGAGAGGATCAGAATGATGAATGAGGACGCTTATGAAAAAGCGACACAAGGGATGTATGTGCGTGTGTCAACTAATTGATAGACTTCAACATCTCTTAATAGTAAATGGCTAATTTTACACGATACTCAGCAAGACGATAAAAAAATCAATTCAAAGGAGAATAAAAAAATGGATGTATTAGCAAAACAGTATGATTGGATCAAACGCACAAGAGAACTTTTATTTCAATACTGCGAATCTTTGCCACAGGAAGATTATGTGAAGGAACTTGAGATCTTTGCCGGGGATTCCATCCTCAGCTCTCAAGTTCACGTCGCCAATTGCTATCGATGGTGGCTCGGGGTGCGTACCCTTGGAAAATCGTATCCGGAGACCACACCAGAGTCTGTGAAAGACATCAACGGGGTTCGGAGCCTTTTTAAAGAAGTCGATGACCTCGTTCAAGAATTTCTGAGTGAATTCCAAGGTGATTGGGACAAAATTATCCACATGACTTTGAGCAGCGGAGAAAAACTAGAGCCTACCACATTGTGGCTCTATACCCACACCACCACCCATGAATTCCACCACAAAGGCCAAATCGTAAAAATGGGAAGATATCTTGGACACATTCCGCCAGATACAGATCTGATTGAACCGCCAGTATTGTAAAGTCAACGATCAATGAAAAAACCTGGAGACATGCTTGATTTTGCGTGTCTCCAGGTTTATTTTATGCCCATCAAGGCATCAATAATAGTTTCCCCGTGCTTTTACGGCTTTCCAATAATTCGTGAGCTTGTTTCCCGTCTTTTAATGGGAATTGAACGGGTTCTGCAATTTTCAGCTTTCCATCGGCAATCCAGTCGAAAAGCTGGATGGAGCGCTTGATTCGTTCCTCTTTGGACGTAAGCACATTCCAAAGGTCGCCGCCTGTAATCGTTTTGGACGTATCCATCAACATCCGGGGATCCACAGGTGCAGGATCGCCGCCAGCCATTCCAAAGAACACGACTGTCCCTCCGATACGGGTCGCAGCAAAGCTGTCAGATAACGTAGCGCCGACGGATTCAAATGCGACGTCTACACCTTTTCCTTCTGTCATTTTCAACACTTTATCCACCCATTCATCGCCATAAAGATAGACTTCGTGGGTACCAGCATTTTTCGCGGTTTCAGCCTTTTCAGCTGAAGAAGTAAGACCGATCACCTTGCCGCCAAGGATGGTGATCATTTGTGTCAAAAGCTGCCCGACTCCGCCTGCCGCTGCGTGAACGAGCGCGGTGTCGCCTTCTTTAATCTGATAGCTGTCATGCACGAGATAATGTGCCGTCAATCCTTGCAGCAATACAGACGCAGCTGTTTCGAATGAAATGCTTTCCGGTAAAGGAATCGCTTTTTCCTCAGGAACAGCCACAAACTCGGCATTCGCATACGGCACATCCGCAAATGCGATGCGGTCGCCTTTTTGAATGGACGATACACCGCTGCCAACTTCCTCTACGATACCTGCGCCTTCATATCCCAATATATACGGAGGCTGTCCGGAGAGGTGGTAGTTGCCTTTTCGACGATAGACATCCGCAAAATTCAAGCCGATTGCTTTCGTTTTTACGAGTACTTCATCCGGTCCAACGGTAGGACGTTCGATTTCTTGATAATGCAGAACTTCCGGTCCGCCAAATTGTTCAAACACAAGTGCTTTCATACTATTCCTCTTTTCTATGTAAATTTTTTCGGGTTAGTGGAGCAGTCCCCCACAATTCCTGTATAGTTGCTTCTATTTAATGTCCGGCTTCATTATAAACTACCTTCAAGTCAGGAAACAAACGATAGGACGACTATTATGAATATGTCCCTGTAAAGACTTCAATATGGTAAAATTAATTACATATTCTGTATGTAATGGAGGCTTTTACATGAAAAACATGATCGATGCTATCACCCAATTTCGCGATGAAAGAAATTGGGAAGGAAACCATAACTTAAAAGACTTGGCCATCTCAATTTCACTTGAGGCAAACGAACTGCTGGAGAATTTTCAATGGAAAAGCAGTGAAGATGCGCTGCAGTCACCCGAGCAAAATATCAAGGAGGAAATGGCCGATGTCTTCATCTACCTGCTGCAGATGGCTGACAAAATGGGCGTGGATCTAGAAGAAGAAGTGTTTAAAAAAATCGAAAAAAACGCGTTGAAATATCCGGTGAATCAATAACTTGTCAATGGGAGAAATGCAGTAGTTGTTGAATATAATAACTACTTTCAATTAAAGGGGGGGTTGTCATTGTCTTTAGAGCAAAGCATTCTACTGAAAAATGCTAACTTAGTTGATGTGGAGGCATCTACCATTTATCCTGCATCGGTTCTTATTGAAGATGGGATTATTTCAGAAGTCATCAAAGGGAGTGATCATCTAGAATCACTGGACTCAAGCATTCCTAAAACAATTGACCTAACCGGGAAATGGATCATTCCTGGCTTAATTGATATGCACGTACATATTAAAGAAAAATTTGCTCCGCATTTCGTTGCTTCAGGCATTACCACTGTCCGAAATACAGGTGGAAATGTACTTGAGTTAAAAAAGTTAATGAAAGCGGGCAATACAGACCCTACCCCAAGAGTTTTTTCAGCAGACCGGATCATAGACGGCCCCCCGGGACTTTTTGGAGAAACATCCCCTTGGTCGATCAATATTGATGATCCAGATATGGCAAGGCGTGAAGTAAGGAGGCAAATCGAGGCGGGAGCGGACCTTATTAAAGTTTATGGAATGCTTTCTGAGAAAATTATGACGGCAGTAGTACAGGAAGCGAGTAAGTTTGGGATAGAAGTAAGCTGTGATTTAATACACGCCAAAAAAGTAAATGCCGTTAATGCGGCAAGGATGGGGATTAAGTGGAATGAACATGCATCTGGATTTATTCAAGCTATGTATCCCCAATGGAACATGAGTGCTCCTCAACATATTTGGCAAGAAGTGGATTGGAAAAAACCTAATTTATCCCTTATCAAGGATGTCTGTTTGGAACTACTAAAACACGATGTCATTATATGCCCGACTATGATCTTGTTTGACCAAATGGATCGATTGCCGGATTACTGGAAAGTCGACAATGAAATAACGAAGAAAACATTTCAAGACCATCCACTGATCGGACAGTGGGAAGCGATCTCCCAAAATATTGATGCACTGAAAATGTTAGGTAAACAAAGTCTAATCAATAAAGCAATTGCCAAAACCTATTTTGAATTAGGCGGCACAGTCGTGGCAGGGACTGACACTCCTGCAGGCGTATGGACGTTTCCAGGGATGGCTCTTCACAGAGAATTGGAGCTGTTTGTAAAGGCGGGATTTCCTGAAATGGATGCTCTCAGGGCCGCCACAATTATCGCGGCCGAAAGTTTACATGAAGATACCCGAGGTGTCATTCAAAAAGGTGCAATAGCTGATATTTTAGTCTTGAACAGTGATCCGATTGAAGATATCAAAAACACCAAAAACATCGATTGGATTATCAAAGGCGGCAAGGTATATTCCCAAGAAAAAATCCTAAGAAGTATACCTAGTGAAGAATATATCAATAGAACACTTGAAGAATTTTTAGGTGAATTTGAGGAGACCATGATTGATTTTATCGTTAAAACCTAGAAGGGTGGCAGGTTAATATTGTCCTATCATATCAGAGTCAGAGCAGGTGCAGTCATTATTAAAGACGACGCGGTTCTTTTGATAGAATTCAATGACGAAAACGGGCTCCATTACAATCTCCCAGCAGGCGGTGTAGAACCGAATGAAACGATCATCGGAGCCGTTCAAAGAGAAACAAGGGAAGAAGCGTCTATTGAGGTAGAGGTTGGTCCATTGGCGTTTGTCTACGAGTATGCCCCGCATATGAACGCCAATAAATATGGAGAAACACACTCACTTGGCCTCATATTCGCATGTGAAATCAAAGACGGATCCTGCCCCGGAATACCGGATCAGCCCGATCCTAATCAAACAGGGGTAAAATGGGTCAAACTGACGGAATTGCCTAACGTCGTCCTGTATCCCGATATGAGAGAGCATATTATCAAATACAACGAGAATAAACGAAATATAGATATCATTGAAGAGCATTTATTGGGAGAGTTTGTTTGATAGTGGAATTGTGGCTTGAATTCAAGCCCGAAGGAACAGGAAACCTGTCCTTTCCCCAAAAGAATGAAACGCATACTCATTGCGCTGCCATAAAAGGCGGCTTTTTCTTTAGGGGCTATTCTAAAGGTTTTCTTCAAAAAAGCTCTTGAACAAATTAAGGTTTTTACAAGTTTAAGCCCAAAACCTACGATGGAAAAAAACGAAAGTATGATAATCTGATGCCAGTTGGGAGCAGGAAACGGAATAAAGGGAATCAAAAAGCGAGCATCCTGGAGCTGAACCCAATTTATTTACTTACTTTAGAGCCAATATAAGAAACCCTTATGTCAAACAATAAAAACAACCTCATTAACTTATCGCTTTTTGTGCAGTACTATTAAATTAATAAATGGCATTTCAAACAAAGGGGGCACAGCTATGGAAGCAGAAATCACGTTTCGAATAGCGGAAGAAAAAGATTTAGATTCCATTGTAGCGATGTTGGCAGATGACAAGTTAGGCAGTATACGTGAAAGATATGAACAGCCTCTCCCAGAAAGCTATCTCAAAGCATTTCAGGCAATTACATCTGACCCTAATAATGAGTTGGTTGTCGCTTGCCGCGGCCATGAAGTGATTGGGGTACAACAAGTCACGTTCACCCCGTACATCACTCATCAAGGTGGATGGAGAGCAACGATTGAGGGGGTAAGGACCTCATCAGCTGTTCGAGGAAAAGGCCTCGGAACCGAACTGATTCGCTATGCCATCAAACGGGCAAAAGAACGCGGATGCCATTTGATCCAACTGACAACCGATAAGCAAAGAGGTGATGCTTTGCGATTCTATGAGAGATTAGGTTTCAACGCGACGCATGAAGGGATGAAAATGAAATTGAAATAGATGCTTTTTTGATGGTGATTAGCTTATTTTTAAAATGTAACTGACCATTTGGTGTTGATTGAAGCGAGCACCCTTAAGCGGAAATCAACTAAACATTCTAATAGAGACAATATAATCACTAATCTTACTTATGGCCGTAAAAAACAAAAAATAAGAAAAGAAAAAATATTCTAGTAAATTCAATTGTAAAACAATCGGCCTTTTAGTACGATAGTCATACAAATAGAGACGTTGGAAGTTAAGATCATTCATTGGGAATTGGGCGCTTCAATGAATGGGAGCTAGTAGCGCAACCGGCCGGCATGTAATACGAAAGAGAAAACTTTATTTGTACTGTCTTCCAAATGAATACAATAAGATTGGAGAAACGTACGAAAATGAGAATCCCCTCTACTTACTTGGAAAGTACACAAGCTCTGGATGAAAGTGCAGTGTTGACCGCTATTGAACATTCATTGGCCATGATTGAATTTGATCCGAACGGCTCCGTGCTATGGGTCAACGAAAACTTTGCGAAAACCATGGAATACTCTGTGCAAGAAATGCCTGGTATGAAGCACAAACAATTTTGCACACCTGAATATGGCAATAGTCAAGCGTATATGGAATTATGGAAAAACTTGAGAAATGGGAAGAGCTTTCAGGAAAAGATTCAGCGTGTGACCAAAAGTGGAAGACTGCTTTGGTTAGAAGCAACTTATTCGCCTGTATTTAACGAAAATGGCACTGTCATTGGCGTTGTTAAGATTGCAACCGATATTACTGAACGGGAAACGAATACAGTCAAAATCGCATCACAGCTTCAGCAGATGTCAGAAGAGTTAAGTGAAAAAGCAAACCACGGCATCCAACGAAGCGAAGAAGCTTCCAAATCGACCAATAAATTGGTGAATGAATCGAAAGAGAATTTAGAAATCCTGGATTCGCTTAAAGAAGAGGCGCAATCGATCGGCAGTATTGTCAAAACCATCAAGGAAATTGCCACTCAAACGAATCTATTAGCCTTGAATGCTGCGATTGAAGCAGCGAGGGCAGGAGAGCATGGACGAGGCTTCAATGTGGTAGCAGGTGAAGTCAGGAAACTGTCCAATCGTGTGCAGGATTCCATTAAAGAAGTCCATGATCATATTGAAGGAATAACGGGAGAAATCAAAAGGATCAATGAAGCCACTTTGCGTTCCCAAACGAGTGTCGCGCGTAATCAAAAACTAAACGAAGAAGCTGTGTCTGCTTTCAATGAAATCGGCAGTGCAGCAAAGAAATTGGATGACCAAGCAAAAAACTTTAAAGAAATGTTATAAAAAAGTAGAAATCACTCATTTAAAAAAGGGACAGTTTAACTGTCCCTCCAATCATGCAGCCGTCACAGCGGCTTCTTTTTTTTGCGTCAAAGATCGATAACGAAGCGCAAGAAGCATGGATGGAATCGTGGATACGACCATTCCCAAGAATGCGTACCTTGGTTCGATTTCGTATAAGTAGCCCCCGAAGATCGTGAAGGCAGCCGTGCTCCAGCTGAGCGCCAACGCGGAATAAATGCCTTGTGCCTTTGGAATTTGCGCATGGGGGATGTTTTTGATCAAGTATTTCATGAATGCATAATGCCCCATCGCGAACGAGAAGGAATGCAGCGTCTGTGCCAGGCAGAATACCCATACACTCGGAAAGGCATAGACCAATAACCATCGTACGGTCGATCCAAATGCGGCAAGTGCCAGCAGGGACCCGGACGAAAATTTGCCGAACTTTTTATCAGCCACCGAAAAGAAGATGATCTCCGCGATGACCCCGATATTGATGATGACGCCGATCAAGTATTTAGGTGCATGAATCTCCTGCAAATAAATGTACCCATAATTGTAATAGGATGCATGTGCTGCCTGCAGTAAAATGACGATGATCAGGACAAGTCCAAAGTGCTTAATCTTGAATAGATCGAGAAAGCTGCCGAGCTTTGTTTTATCTACTTTTGGTCTTTCCGATAACACATCCGGTGCCGGCAACAAACCGAGGCCCAAGAAGATTGCCATTCCGGCTGCGAGCACCCAAACAATCACTCTATCGCCAAGCGCCCCTGTAAAGAGTGTCAGTGACAGCCCGCCAACGACGAACCCGGTCGATCCCCACAATCGGCTTTTTCCGTAATGTTTCAATTGCTTGCTTTGCACAAGTACACCAGCTGCCGTATCCAAAGCCGGCATCAATGTCGGATAGAACAAATGCAAAAGCAAAGTCGCGATAAGCAGGGTGGTAAAGGATCCTGTCATCGTGGTGCTAAGAATGAAAATCAGGGTTCCGATCGCCGCTCCGTTCAACAAGCTCTTGCTGCTGAATTTCCCTGATAAGGTAGGAAAAGCAAATAAAGTAGAGAGTCCCCGTGCCACGAGTCCGATGCTCATGATCAGACTCGCCTGCCCGACGGAAATGCCTTTTGTATGAATCATCCAACCGGTCCAATAAGGTAAGAAAATGCCCCAAGTCAAATAAAAACTAAAAAATTGTTTGCTCATCCATCGTTGTGTGTTCATTTTTGTTTACCTCCAATGATTGCATGATATCATGGAGGTAGAGGCAAAAATATGAGATATCTCATATTTTGGAGGTGGACGATGAAAATTTACAAAAATGATAAACGGAAGCAGTATTTGGAGGTGCACTCCATTGACCATTTATTTTCGTTTCCGATTAAGGAGTTTATTGAGGTCCGTGAATATGAGCGTGATGAATGGATGATCCAGGAAGGCATGAGGCCGGACTTTTTATTTTATATCATCGAAGGGAAAGCCAAGATTTATTTGACCCATCAAAACGGGAAAGTTTCTCTGCTGAACTTTGTGAACGCGAATGAATTTTTCGGAGAGATGGAATTATTGAATGAAGTGTATTACACAAAAGGTATTCAAAGCTCGACGAAAACCATCTGCTTTGCCCTCCCATTTCACCGCTGCCGGGAGAAGATGCTCGACGATACAAAATTCCTGCGGGAACTAGCCACGTTTCTTAGTGAAAAAGCCTCCAAAATGGCGGCCAAATATTCGCAAAGCCTGGCCTTCCCGCTTGAAAACCGGCTGGCGGATTTCATCCTACAGACATCCGATGAAGGGATCTACAAAGAAAAACACGTAGCGGTCTGCGATTTTCTAGGTGTCTCCTATCGCCATCTGCTTCACGTCTTCGCCCAATTTTGCGAGAAAGGTTTTTTGCAAAAAGAAGGGACCCGCTATCATATCCTCAAACGCTGCGCATTGGAAGAAATGGCGAATGTGCTGAAGAATGGGTAGGGGGAGAGCCATCTGATTGAAAAAAATAAAACCTGAGTTATATCACAAAATTTCGTAGATTGACTCAGGTTTATTACTTGCTGTTATTTTCAACATACCTTCGGACATAAACGTAGCGCTTAATGAAAAGTAAAACATTATATAAACATTTATATTCATTATCTCGTTCCCGTTTCTTAGCTTCTTGATCAAATTCGTTTTCTTTCATGTGCAGATGAAAAGGATCGAATTCTTTCACATGACCTGGTGCTTCTTTAGGATGATAATGGGCATGAAATTTCATTAATGTCCCTGGAGAATCATCCCAGTCATAAAAGTATTCAATTATTTCGTCCGTTTGATTATCGATAAATTCTACACATTTCAAAGAGGGAATTGATAGAAAGAGCTTAAAGCGGATCCGTTTTGCTTGAATTGAAACATAGGGACCGTGATGACCAGGAACTTCGACTCCGAATATTTCATTCACTTCTTCTATGATATCCCGAAAATCTAAGCGTCCCAGCTTTGAAAAATTCGTCCGTTTAATCCCGAGAGTCTTCTTCATCCGCTATCCTCTGTAAAAAGAAAGACCACATCGCCGCATCGGTTTCTTCTTCAGTGGTGAGATGGTTCCAGTCTTTGTTTCCAAAGACTGCGTTAAAGTCTTCTCCCTCGTATTTCTTTTTAAAATGATCCAAATAAGAAAGGATCTGCTCTTTTTCATTTACTGTATTGGACTGTTTAGACTCCTGCCACTCTCTTATGTCATCATGGTAGGATTCCACTGCTTCTTTCACTTGATACCTTACCCCAGACGGTGCATCGTACCAAAAGTCAGGATGAATCCTGATTTTCTCGTTTGTCGTCTTTCGTTTCACCTGGTCTAAGTTGCCGTCTTCTGATTTTTTGAGAAATCTTCCTTCATTAATCCAGTTGTTGATCGTTGTTGTACTCACACCGAAGTAAGTAGCTAGCTGTCCTGTGGTGTATCCCTTGATGTTAGTAGGGTTAGGTGTTTTCATCTTTAATGACCGAACTTTACGAGTCCCGCTAGCGACCTTAACCATTTCAAGCAAGATCTTTTCAAGGGCTTCCTTTGCAGCATCATAGTCATCGAGAAGAAGGGTTTCCGACCAATTACTGGTGGATGCCAATGTGGTGTCCTTGATGAGGTTGGTCATGGCTTTGATGAAAATGAGACGAAAATGATTATCGTTGAAACAAATGGATGCCCACTCTTCTACATCTAATTCATGAAGTAAATGAATCTTTTCCTCATACACTCTTTTTTCAATTTCCGTGATTGGCATATGCATCACCTCTTACCTCCAACTCTACACATAACTGCAAGTAACTACAAGTTTTAACACAGAACAGAAACTTACTACAAGTATAGTGTGGTACCTTAAGAATTATACATTTTTGGAGGGCCAATGATGCGAGTTTCTGGATGAACAGCGGGGCAGGAGTGTCTCATAGCGAATTGAGGAAGCTAAAGCATTTGAAAAACAAGATCTTTTCGATGTGTCCATTTCCCTATCATTTTCTCTATATAGAAGACAAAAGGAGATGATAGGAAGTGTTTATTTCAGCGTATGCAGCCTCAAGGGACGAGAAGTTTCCGACGGAGAGCCTAAAGGTGTATCGTCTGTTGCATGAACTATTGAATGATAAGGCATTGAGAAAAGATGATGGATACCGATTTCTGCCATACAGGGAGATTTGGGAGAGCGGGATCGAACGCGGCCTTTTCACTTTTTATGAAGATCCGTTTGCAGTGATGATGGACATGCTGACAGTCATGGAAGAAGCAGGATTGGTGATGCGTAAGCGGGTGACTGGGGGGAGCTGGTTTCGGTTTTTATGAAATGAAAGCAGAGATAGTTCCAGTCTAATAGCTTCCATTTGAGAGCCAGCACCCGGGAAACGGTATCAAGTCGAAGCGAATAACTCCCGATTGAGAGTCGGCCCAGGTGAAACGGGACCAAATCCGCGCGATGATCTCTCGTTTGTAGCCAGCCCTCAGTATGTGGGCATCCTTCAACGTAAATCAACCATAACCTTTTCTCCTTACTCTATTTTACGAAAATTACTAGAATTGCCCTCACCCTTTCCTCCTAATGAAATACTATATTATGTACCATAATTAATAGATAGTTAGGAGGTTTTAGATGGAGAAAACAGTAGAAGTACAGCTTTCCCCTCCATGGGTGACGTATTATAATGAACTGCTCAATACGATCGGCAAGGATCCGGATGCAACTGTCGGACCGCTGATTCCGTCAGACGGAAATTATATCGTCCCTGTTATGGTAATGGGGGATGGAAAAGCTGAAGCGCTGGCTACCTTGTTGAAGCCAACAGTGGAGTTTGGTGGTGTGACGCTCACCGTAGTCGTCATCAACGAGGAACAGCAAATCGTCAGCCCGCTCCCTTGTCCGTTAGGGGTATTTGCCGTAGCCGATCTTGCGGATACTGCGTTGTCCGGTAATCCGTACTACGATCAGACAGTAGTCAAACGATTATCCCCGGGAGGTCCGAATGCGGTCTACCCGGTTTTCGCGCCTGAAGTGATTCAGTTCTTCAATGATGATATTTCCAACTTGTGCAACAACTTTACAGGCGTAGCATCCAAGGTTTTTGCAGAAGTGATGATAGAAGAACTCTGTCGTGTTTCGATATTATTTTCCACTAGCTGCGAAGAGTAAGTGGAAAAGCCTAGATTTAACGTAAGCCCACAACCCAACGCCTGCCCGGCACTGTCTCTTTTCATAGCCAAAAGAGATTGTTTTTCCTCCTTAGTTGTATAAGGTTATGTACGGAAAAAAGCAGCGCACCTTTTTTAAGGCGTGCTGCTTTGTATTTGTATAAGGGGGTCTGACCCCCTTTTATGCTTTAATGGAAAAAAGTTGATTCTGCAATTTTCAAAAAACTTCTTGCAATCTTTTTAATGGCATGCTAGATTATAGCCAAGAACAAAAATCTAAACGTTTACATTATTGTTCCATCAGCATTATCTGGTAAAACGTGTATAAGTTCTATTTTTTTTCGTAAGAATCTAAACGTTTACATTTAGGAGTTTTGTCCAATGGAAGGAAAAGCAACGATTCAGGATGTAGCGAGAGTCGCTGAGGTCTCGATTGCGACCGTTTCGCGGGTGATCAACAACCAGGGGGGTGTGCGCAAGGCGACGGAAGAGCGGATTCTGAAGGCAATCGAGGAGACGGGGTATATCCGCAATGCGGCAGCCCGGTCCATCAAGATCAAGGATACGAAGACGATCGGGGTCATCGTTCCGGATATCAATAACCCGTTCTTTCCATCCGTCATGGCAGGAATTGAACAAAAGGCCCGGGAGAATGGCTACTTAGCGATCTTGGCCAGTACGAATGAATCCACGGTCGTCGAAGGTGAAATCTTGAAGAACTTTATTGAACGCGGAGTGGACGGCGTGATCCTCACGACGGCGAACGAAGCGGGCGATCATCTGAAGCAGGTGCACGAACAAGGGATTCCTGTCGTGGCAGTCGACCGAAGCATCCAGCGCTATGATTGCGACACCGTGCTTGTCGATAACGTCAAAGGCTCTTATCAGGCGGTGCAGCACATGATCCTTCAAGGCCATGAGAAGATTGCCATCATCTGTGGTCCGCAGAACACAACGCCGGGGCGCGAGCGGTTCATCGGCTACAAAAAAGCGCTGGAGGATTACAACATTCCGCTTGATGAACGCTACATCATACAAGGGGACTTTGGCGAGCGAAGCGGTTATTTGGCAGCGAAGGAGCTGCATGACCTTGAGGAGAGGCCTACAGCGATTTTTGCATCGAACAACTTGATGACGATCGGCTGTGTGAAAGCCGTCAGCGCACTGGACTGGAAGCTCGGCGAAGAAGTTTCATTCTTTGGATTTGATGACGTCGAGATTGCGACCTTTGTGAATCCGAAACTTAGTGTGGTGTCCCGCCCGATGCATGCCGTCGGGGAAATCGCCTTTCAGCTGCTCCATGAACGAATCCAATTCAAGGAGCCGCTGCCGAAACGGGAATACAAACTCTCACCTGAGCTGATCGTCAGGGAATCTTCCAGGGCTCTCTTTCCAAAGGGGATCCAAAGTGGACAGACCTCATAGTGAATGGCTCTTTTCTTAAAGATTGTTGTTTCCTCTAACAGTTTTTTTCAATAGCTCATCATATGACGTGGATTGGAGCGTAAGGTGCGAGACTCCGGAGGGAACAGCGGGCCAGGTGAGACCCTGCAGCGAAGCGAGGAGAGGTAAGGTGGATGTTCGATTAAGTTCGGCACGTCGTGTGCCAACATCGAACGACCTCACTTCGTGTGAGGGCCCTCGGAAAGCGAGCATCCTGAAGCGGAAATCAACCTACACAACCTTTAATGATTAGCAACAAACTTTATGAAAAGAGTGTTATAAAAACCCCCTAATGAATAGAGGCACGAAGCATTGTGCCTTCTTCTTAAAGATAATATGAAAGCGCTTTAAATTACAGTGGTTGAAGTTCATGAAATCAACTTACTATCAATCTATTTTTCTGCCAAATTAGCTTGCGAGTACCAAAGAAAATTTCAATCAAACAAAGGGGATGTTTGTCCATGAAGAACAACGAATTGATTCAATTGCCTGATGGATATTTGAATCGCACACCTATATTCCAATTTATCCTTGTGTCATTGCTGTTTCCGCTCTGGGCGGTCGCGGCGAGCTTGAATGATATTCTCATTGCTCAGTTCAAGCATGTATTTGACCTGAGCGACTTTGCCAGTGCTTTCGTGCAGAGTGCATTTTACGGAGGGTACTTCCTGATTGCGATCCCGGCTTCCATGGTCATCAAAAAAATGAGCTACAAGGTTGCGATCATGACCGGCCTTCTCTTTTACATCGTCGGCTGTTCCTTGTTTTACCCGGCGTCCCATATGGCGACGTACACGATGTTCCTTGTGGCGATCTTTGCGATTGCCATCGGGCTGGGCTTTCTGGAAACGGCGGCCAATACATACAGCTCGATGATTGGCAGCCGCAAGTATGGGATTTTGCGCTTGAACATCAGCCAGACGTTCTACCCACTCGGGTCGATTGCAGGGATTCTTTTGGGGAAATACTTGGTGTTCCAGGATGGTGCAAGCCTCGAGTCGCAAATGGCGAACATGTCTGATGCTGAAGCGAAGGCATTTGGGCTGAAGATGCTCCAGCATACACTTGAACCCTATAAATATATCATTTTTGTCCTGGTTGCCATGTTCCTATTGTTTGCATTTACGAAGTTCCCGGCATGTAAACCGGCAGCAGAAAAAACAAAAAATAATGAGAAATCGCCTGGCATCGGCCAGACACTGAAATACTTGGCAGGCAACAAACGTTTCCGCAAAGGGGTTGCGGCTCAATTCTTATATGTCGGCATGCAGGTGACGGTTTGGTCGTTCACGATCCGCCTGGCGCTCGATTTGAATTCGGACTTCAATGAACGTGCGGCTTCGAACTTCATGGTCTACAGCTTCATTGCCTTTTTTGCCGGTAAGTTCATTGCCAATTTCTTAATGACACGATTCTCTGCTTCTAAAATCTTGTTCAGCTATTCGATCATCGGCTCTGCTTTATTGGCCTATGTCGTACTCGTTCCAAACCTCACGGCTGTGTATGCAGCGATTGCAGTGAGTATGCTCTTTGGACCATGCTGGCCGACGATTTATGCTGAAACACTCGAAGTGGTTGAAAAGAAATATACCGAAACAGCAGGAGCGATCCTCGTCATGTCCATTGTCGGTGGAGCTGTCATTCCAGCCATCCAAGGATACGCATCCGACGCATTCGGCTCCATGCAAACGGCGTTCATCGTATCAATGGGCTGCTTCCTATATGTCGGCTTCTACTTCTTCGGTGAAATGAAGAAACAGAAAGCTGTCGTAAAAGAAACAGACAAATCGATCAAATTGGCGCAGTGAAGAAAATAGAATAATAAGTTCAGGCAGCCGCAATGGGCTGCCTGAACAAATTCATCAACAAGAAAGGGATGCATATCATGGTTGGAACAATTGAACTGCAGCGAACATTTTTCCAAGATCAGAAAAAAGTCATCTATCGAGACGAAGAATTTACAGCAAGCCTTTTTCGCTACCCTTCAGGGGTAGAAGCGATCGAAGTGCTCAATTCGCGCGGCCGGATGGTTGTGCTGCCATACATGGGGCAGATCATTTGGGATCTTGAATTTGACGGGACGGACCTGAAAATGAAGAATATGTTCTCCCAGCCGAAAAACGTCGAGGCAATTGTCGATACCTATGGATGCTTTGCCTTTCACTCCGGTCTGATTGCCAACGGCTGCCCGGGCCCGGATGATGACCACGAGCTCCACGGTGAAATGGCATGCGCAGAAATGGACCTTGCGTGGCTTGAGATTTCCATCGACGGCATCAAGGTCTGCGGGGAAACCGAATATGTAAAGGGCTTCGGACATCACTATTTGGCGTCGCCAAATGTTAAAATGATGGCAGGGGCTTCACGAATTGAAATGAACATGAAGGTGAAAAATCTATCAGGTTCTGATATGCCGCTTCAATATATGTGCCACACGAATTATGCGTTTATGGAAAATGGCGTGATGACACAGAACATCCCCGATGATGCGTTCGTTCTGCGTGAATCGATCCCGGATCATGTGAAGCCGACCGAACAATGGATTACATATAATAAGAAGCTTTTAAACGGTGGCGAAACATTAAATGTGCTGAACCGGCCGGATATGTATGATCCTGAAATCGTCTTTTTTGCCGACCGGCTGAATGCTTACGGTGAAGAAGTCGAGTTTGAAATGACGGCACCGGATGGCACCGCATTTTTCACTAAATTTTCGACGGCGGAATTGAACTATGCGACTCGCTGGCTCTTGTACAATGCCGATCAGCAGGTTGGGGCATTCGTACTGCCTGCCACATGCCGTCCGGAAGGTTATGTAAAAGCAGAAAAAGACGGGACATTGATCAAGCTCGGCGCAGGGGAAGAGCGTTCATTCACCGTTGTGACCGGAAAGAAATAAGGAGGAAGAAATATGGATATTGCAGTCATTGGATCTAACATGGTGGATCTCATTTCATACATCGAGAAAATGCCAAAGGAAGGGGAGACGCTCGAAGCGCCGGACTTTGAAATCGGCTGCGGCGGGAAGGGTGCCAACCAGGCAGTGGCCGCAGCGAAACTGGGCGCGGACGTCATGATGGTGACGAAAGTCGGCGATGACCTATTTGCCGACAACACGATCCAAAACCTTGAAAAATACGGCATTGATACGGAATTCACGGTTAAGGTGCCCGGTACTTCCAGCGGGGTTGCGCCGATCTTTGTCGACCCTGATTCGAAAAATCGCATCCTGATCATCAAAGGGGCAAATCAGCACCTCGCACCGGAGGATGTGGCCGCAGCGGCTGAAAAGCTGAAGCAATGTTCCTTGATCGTCCTTCAGCTGGAGGTCCCGCTTCCGACCGTGTATCGTGCCATTGAATTCGGCAACGAGCATCATATCCCGGTGATTTTGAACCCGGCACCGGCCTCAAAAGAGCTTGATTTTGAATATGTCTGCAAAAGCGACTTTTTCATCCCGAATGAAAGCGAGCTGGAAATCTTGACAGACATGCCGGTTGAAAGTGATGAGCAAATTCAGGCGGCAGCCATGACGCTCATTGACCGCGGATTAAAAAACGTCATTGTCACGATGGGGAGCCGGGGCGTCATGTGGGTGACGAAGGAAGATGTCCAATCCGTTGCATCCCACACGGTGAAGGCGCTCGATACAACGGGGGCAGGAGATGCTTTCATCGGCTGTTTCGCACATTATTATGTGAAGAGCCGAGATGTGCTTGAAGCTATGAAAAAAGCGACCGCCTTCGCAGCATTGAGCGTTACGAAGCGCGGCACGCAAACTTCCTATCCGACTGTCGAGGAAGTAGAGGCGTTTTTACAACAGGATAAATAATGTCACATTGGGGGTCTGGCACCGTTTCGCGCATGAACGCAACGGGGGTCAGACCCCCGTTGGTTTATTCGCGCATTAAACAATAATTTTCTTGTGAAAAATGAGCAGAAAGAAGAATCGTGAAGATGTGGAGTGTGTTATTCTATTTCTATGTATAAGTACGAAAGTAGGAATGAGTGTTTTGCTGTGTTAACGCATTACCGTAATAGTGGTGTTGATTAACGCAATGCAGCCTCCGTTCCATAATAGAAAGGATTTTCAATATGCAAGACTTCTTCACCCGCAAGAAAAAAGAATTAGGTGTCTCTTTAAACGACGTTCAGACAAAAGCTGTCCTTCAAACCGAGGGGCCGCTTCTTTTGTTGGCGTCGCCCGGGTCGGGGAAAACGACGACGGTGATCATGCGGATCGGCTATCTAATCGAAAAGAAAGGTATATCTCCTGATCGCATCAAGGCGGTGACGTTCAGCAAGGCATCGGCAAGCGATATGAAGGAGCGGTTCAAGCGGTTCTTTCCGGGTCTTCCGCCAGTTGATTTCTCGACGATTCACAGCTTGGCGTTTGAAGTGGCGCGCGAGCATTTCCGTAAAACAAGGACGCCATTTGACCTGATCGAAGGCAATGTAAGCGGTGATGATCAGGGAGCGGATATGCTGCATAAAAAGGTGATCCTCCGGAGATTGTTCAAAACGCACGTCGGTGAAAACATCACAGACAGCCAGATGGAGGAGCTTACGACTTATATCAGCTTCATCAAGAACAAGATGATCAAGCCGGATCAATGGTCGACGGTTTCATGCGATGTGCCAAAGGCCGAGCAGATCCTCAAGGAATACGAAAGGTTCAAGCGTTCACACCCCAATAAACTGCTCGTCGATTTTGACGATATGCTGACGATCGCCAATGAGGTATTGTGGAGCGACCGGCAGCTGTTATGGGAATACCAGCAACGCTATGACTATGTGCTCACGGACGAGAGCCAGGATACGTCCTTGGTCCAGCACGAAATCATCGAGAAGCTGGTCCGTGAACATCAGAATCTTTGCGTGGTGGCAGACGATGACCAATCGATCTACAGCTGGCGCGGCGCTGAGCCATCCTACTTGCTTGATTTTAAAAAGGTGTATCCGAAGGCCGAGATCCTTTTCATGGAACAGAATTACCGCTCCACAAAGGACATCGTCAGTGTGGCCAACCGGTTCATCAAGCGGAACAAGAAGCGCTATGAAAAGAACATGTTTACGGAAAATCCAGCATTTGAACCGATTCAAATCAAGGAGCTGCACGATTACAATGCCCAGGCGAAATATCTCGTCAAGGAAATTCAAGGGAAAGAGAACTTGGGTGAAATTGCTGTCCTGTACCGGAACAACTCGTCTTCGATCGCGCTCATGAATGCGTTCGACCGGGCCGGCATCCCCTTTTATATGAAGGATGCTGACAACCGCTTCTTTTCGCACTGGGTCGTCGAAGATGTGCTCAATTTCATGCGGATGGCCTTCACCGATAAGCGGCCTGATATTTTGGAGAAGATACACTTAAAGTTCAACGGCTACATCAGCAAACAGCAGATGAAGGAACTGAAGGGAATTCGCAACGGGGAGTCGGTGTTCGACAACCTTGTGAACCACGTCGAGTTGAAACCTTATCAGGTGAGGCTGATCAAGGACAGTAAGGAAACATTCCGGGAGCTGAAAGAAATGCCGCCGAGAAAAGCGATCCGGGTGATTCGGAATCAGCTTGGCTACGAGAAGGCGCTTGAGAAGATGAGCAGCATTCTTGGCTTTCGCCTTGAGTATTTGATCGGGATTCTGAACACCTTGGAGGAAATCGCCGTGAATCTTGAGACGCTGCAGGATTTTGCGAAGCGGCTTCAGCACCTGGAGTCTGCTTTAACAATGGCCAAACGAAAAAAAGGGCAGAACGCCGTGACGTTTTCTACCTTCCACAGTTCCAAAGGATTGGAGTTCGAGCATGTCTATATGATTGATTTGATCAACGGCGTCATCCCCTCAAAGGAAGATAAAGAGGATATGAGCTTGATCGAAGAAGCGACCCGCTTGTTCTATGTCGGAATGACACGGGCGAAGAAGCATCTCGAGCTGATTACTTATTGGGAAAAAGACGGTGTGAAAACAGCGGAATCAACCTTTGTTCGCGACGTGAAGAACATGTTGAATCCGGCACCCAAACGGACAGGTACGGCCAAAAGCGGGGCAACCGTCACCGGAAAGAAAGTTAACGGAGTCCCATTCAATCCAAATGCTGTGCAGCGTGAGTCTGAATTAGAGGTCGGCTTGACCGTGAAGCACCGTGTATTCGGCACGGGAGAAATCACTGGGGTCGATGGGGACACGGTGAAAATTCAATTTTCCACGAAGGGAAAGGTCCTGTCGATCATGACATGTTTGGAAATGGGGCTGTTGGAGCTGGTGTAGGATGTGGAGGAAGCTTTACTATGGTACAGTGCTAATGGGGGTCTGACCCCCATTAGACATGCTGGTACCCGTACTTGTTCGATATTTCCTTTCTAGGTCACCAAACCGTCTCTATGGCACCCTTAATCGTCCAATATCTCGCTTATCGGTCACCAAATTATCTCTGTGATTCCCGCTCTCCTCTAATATCTCCTCTAACGGTCACCATTTCTGCAGCAAACATTCGGCATGAAATAGATCATAGTTCCCTACCATCAGCTAAATCCATTTTACCGGTAAACAATTACTATTTAATGTTATAATTGTAATATAATTCAAAAAAGATAAACGGAGGTGTCAAAATGAAGAATCCATTGTTATTCGTAAGTATTGGTCTTTTTCTCGTAGTTGGAAGGATGATATTAACTCAATTTGTAAGTTTGCCGGATTTCCTTAACGGACTGATACTTGGGATCGGTCTTGCACTTGAAGTCATTGGGCTTTACGGGATTTCACGTAATCCCTCCAAAGTCAAAAAATTTAAGAAGAGTTTTTTCAAAAAAATATTTTCATAACGTCAAAAGGGTCTGATCTCCCTGCAGCATGGAGGAGATCAGGCCCTTTCATATTGATCAACAGCCGTATTGCTGGACGATTTCCAAAAGGCGTTCTTCACTTTCAGTTGGCACATGTTCCGATAGCCTTGCTGCTGCAATGATCGGAGCCCATTGGAAAATGTCTTCTTTCGAAATACCGCTCTTTTCGCAATATAGCTGCAAATACAACTCAGCCAATTCCTCTGATACCTGTGTATACAAGAGATAACTGCGGTAGACATCGGCCCGGAGATCACCCGCACTCGCATCCACCCAATCAATGATTGTCACTCGATCATCGGAAGCTATCAGATTATATAGATGAAAATCCCCGTGGCAAAGCCTGTTTTCGAAGGTCATCGCATCCAGCTTCTGCAGGAGCCTGGACTTTTGGCTGTCGTCCAACTGTGTCACTGACTGGAGTTGCCTGCGAAGCCGATCAGACATCGGTTCGAGTGAATCAGCCTTAATTGCATGGATTTGCAGCTGGATATCCACGGACAGCTCCATCAAATGCGCTGCCCGTTCACTGTTTTCAAATGCGAGATCTCCGAAAGTTCTCCCGTTTACATATTCCATGATGAGTGCATGCTTACCCTCGAACGTCGCAACGTCGAGCACCTTTGGAACGGGAAGTCCGCAAGAATACGCATATTCCTGTTTAGCGGCTTCATACGACGCTTCCGTTTCAGGCAAGTGGTCATTGTAGATTTTGAAAATCCTGTTGTTGTGTAGATAAATTTTTGCAGTATTGCCGATTCCAATTGGATCGCCTAAGTTCATATGTATCTCTCCCTGATATTTCCTTTTATCATTTATTCTACAATAAAAAAAGGTGGTTCAACTGCTGAATTTTAGTTTTGTTCATTAACATGTAGAAAGTGATACACTTAGGAAAGAGAACAATTTCCAGATTTCATTAAAATGAAGGAAGTGAAGATTTTGATTAAATATAGATGCATCCATCATGTGAGTCTTACTGTGACCGATTTGGAAAAAGCAAAAGAATTTTATGAAAAAACTTTATGTTTAACAGAAATATCGCGGCCTGATTTTGACCTTCCCGGGGCATGGTATGAAATAGAAGGGCAGCAGCTTCATTTAATCGTTGATCCATCTTCACAGACAATTCGCCAGGATAAAAGCGTATCCAGCAGTGAAGGTCACTTTGCCCTTAGAGTCGAAAACTACTACGACACTCTTGAATGGTTAAAACAGAGAGATGTTGAAGTTCTTGAAAAACCAAATTCAAAGAGCGGATTCGCGCAAATTTATTGCGCCGACCCAGATGGGAATTTGATTGAACTAAATGTTGATCAAACAAACCTATAAGAATAGACGTTTACGAAAAAGGACCATACTTAATAAATAAAGAAAGCGAGGGTTATCATGAACGTTCTAATCGTAGGAGCTGGCATTGCAGGACTGACATTGGCCGATCAATTGGATCGGGAAGGGCACGCTGTCGAAATCATTGAAAAGTCTCCAGGACTGCGGACAGAAGGGTATATGATGGATTTTTTTGGAGCCGGGTATGATGTCGCTGAAAAGATCGGTTTGATCGAAGATTTACGGACCATCCATTATCCGATCGATTCCCTTCGTGTGAAGAATGCAGATGGGACAACGAAGTATTCCCTTAACTATCAATCCCTGATCAAATTATTGGATGGCCGCCATTTCAATTTCATGCGCGGAGATCTGGAGCGAGTGTTGTATGAGCGGATCAAAGAACGTGTACAAGTTACATATGGCACGTCGATTGACTCACTGCAGCAGGATGACCAAGAAGTACATGCGGTGCTGTCGAATGGGACAGAACGCAGGTGTGACCTATTGGTTGGGGCCGATGGGATTCATTCAAAGGTACGGAGACTGGCATTTGGCGAGGAAGAAAAGTTTGTCCACTCCATGGGGTATCAAACCGCCGCATATACATTTGAAAAAACGCCGGAATTCAACGACATTAGTCGTACATTCGATACCATCACAGAGCCTGGCAGACAAGTCAGTATCTATCCGATAAGAGGGGATCGAATGGCTACTTTTTTTCTCTATTCCAAACAAGGGAGTGTCCGCCACCACTCACATGAAGAGGGAATCAAAGAACTGAAAAAACACTTTGGAGACATGGGCTGGGTGATCCCTGATACCCTACAAAAAGGTGAACTTGCCGATGATTTTTATTTTGATGATGTCGCCCAAGTCGAAATGGAAAAGTGGACAAAGGGACGCGTAGCACTTGTTGGAGATGCTTGCGGTTGTGTGTCTTTGGTTGCAGGACAGGGAGCATCACTGGCCATGGCTGAAGCTTATACCTTGGCCCATTGTTTCGCTGAATCCAAAGGCAATATCGAGAAAGCTCTATCAGACTACGACACAATGATGATCCCGCAGGTAGCCAAAGTACAGCGGTCAGCCCGGAAGTTTGCCGACTACTTTCTCCCGGAAACGAAATGGAAATTAATGATCCGGGATGTAACGATGCGGGCCTCTGTCCTTCCCGTCATTCGGAACTTTGCAAAATTTAAAAGTGTAAGGCTGCCAAAATGAGAAAGGGGGCAGCCCCCTTTCGAATCTTCCCTTCCATTTATTCCATTAGGTGGTGTATACTATTTTGGGCAATTATTACATAGGGGGCTTACATCAAATGAAAAAGTTTTTATTACCAGCAGCAATGATATTGTTGATGGGCATGTTGGCAGCATGCAGCGAGAATAACGATGACAGTAAAGTAAAAGAAGAGAAAAACAGCAACGTACAATCTAGCAAAGAAGTAAACTCAACAGAAGACAGTCAAGAGAAAACAACCAGTGATAATAAGAAAGAAACGACTGTAAAAGCAGGACTCAGCGATGAGGAAACTGCCAAAGCTCTTTCTTCATACATAAAGAAAGTAGAAGATTTCGAACAGGAATTGACGCAGGCTTATGAAGATAATAAGAATAATGCGGCAAAATGGGCGGCGTTTGGAAGAGAATGGAATCCGAAAGTGCAAGCTCTAGGAGATGAAATTAATAATTCTGATTTATCTATTCAAAACAGAATAGATATTGGCACAGCGGCTGGAGATTTGTTGATGGTTAAAGGTGAATACAATTCGTTTGTTCAAGATAGTGGCGATGAAGAATCTTTAAAATCAATAATAGCTAACTATCAACAAAGCATTCAAAATTCGAAAGATACATTGAGAGAATTAACTAAATAAAAAAATAGAATTTTTTCTGAAAGGGGTCTGCCCCTCAGCGCGGTAATGCTTTAACGTACTGATGGTCAGACCCCTTTTCTTTTTTTGTGCTAAAATAGAAAATAATCCTAATTTTGTAAAAATATTTAACAATTGTTGCTTTGAGGGGGAGAATGCATGGAAATGCCTACACATATCATTGCAGTCGGAGGAATCGTGGAAAATGAAGAAGGGAAGATCCTGTTGGTTAAAACAATCCATGGGGGATGGGTTTTTCCAGGAGGACAGGTGGAAGTCGGAGAAAATCTGATGGATGCATTAATTAGAGAAGTGAAAGAGGAAAGCGGCATCGACATCAACGTATCGAACCTGATCGGAATGTATTCCAATACGTGCATACATAAATGGTACGACGGGGTGACGGATGTCCCGACTAAATTGATGCTGGATTATGCTTGCCGTCCTGTTGGAGGGGAATTGTGCACATCCGAAGAAACATCAGAAAGCTGCTGGGTCGAAAAAGAAAAAGTACTCAATATGATTGAAGCTGAAGCCATTCGAACACGATTCGAAGCCTTTTTGAATTTTGACGGCCATGTGCAATATATGGAGTACGTTACGAGGCCGGAATTTAATTTGAAGCTAAGCAGGACAGTATAAACATCTGGTGGTGAAAAAGAAGATGGACTTTGTAAAAAATCTCCGGAAAATCGTCGGGACGAGGCCGCTTATCCTTCCTGGTTCGGTTGTCATCATTCTCAATGATCAAGATGAACTATTATTACAGCATCGAAACGACGGCAGCTGGGGGCTTGTTGGAGGTTTGATGGAACTTGGGGAATCGATGGAGGAAACAGCAAGGCGTGAAGTGAAAGAAGAATCAGGTCTCGAGATCGGCAAAATGACATTGATCGATGTGATTTCCGGTCCCGACTATTATTTGAAATTGGAGAACGGCGACGAATTATATTCTGTCACAGCCGTCTATGCCTCTAAAGAGGTATCGGGAGAGATTGAAATTGATCAAAGCGAATCTCGCAACATGAAATATTTCAAAGCAGATCAGCTTCCAGACAACATGATCGATGAATATCGGCATTGCCTAGATTCGTATTTTCAAAAAGCGAGATTGAGATAGAATGAAAGAATATCAACTATTATTGTTTGATTTGGATGACACACTGCTAAGCAGCGATTGGTTTAAAGAGGGAATCATGCAAACGATCCAATCCAATTCTCTTACCAGACATGTCGATCCTGCAATGTTTCTTGAAAAGAAGTTGATGTTGCCAAAGCCATTGATCACTCAATTTAAAAACCGGGAACTTTCCCCGCATGAATTCAGACGGGCCAGGTGGAAACATGCTTTATCACATTTTGAATTGTTTCCAGATGAAGATGCCATCGACGAATTGCATGGTCTCTTTTTGCAGTCAGGGATGAGCTTCATTAAAGAAAATGAAGACCTCACTTGCCTTTTACAGGACCTGCAAAAACATTATCAGCTGGCGATCGTCACAAATGCCCTATACGATCCATTGCTGAAAATTTCCAACTTGAAACTAGCTCATCTATTTACAAAAGACAATGTCTTTCAAGCCGAGGAACTTGACTATAGGAAGCCAGACCCCGAGTTATATTGGGCCGCACTAAACCATTTCCAAGCCCAGCCGGAACAAGCGGTATTTATCGGGGATTCTTGGACCCACGATGTAGTCGGTCCCATGGAGCTGGGGATGGAAGCCATTTGGGTGAATCATCAAAATGTCCCGCCGCCATCTTCGCATAAACCGCTTGAAGAGATCACAAAGATCATGGAATTACGATCGATTTTGTTGTAAGAGGAGCTTAATGAAAAAATTGTTGAGGTGGAACACATTGCGATTCCTATTAACCAAACTATATCATTCTAAATTAATCTTAATCTTATCCATATATTTGCTGCTTCGATCATCCATCAATATAATAGGCGGTGTGATTCATCAAAACGTTATCGAATCAGATATCGCTTCTCTTTTGTTGGGCATGCTTGTCCTTTTTATTTATGTGAAAGCACGGCGAAATAATGCCTTTCAAAAATGAGTGACCTAAATCTGGCAAGGAGAGTGGAAGTATGAAAAGCCCTATCATCAATCAAATGAACACAGTATTTGTGCATGTCAGTAATCTAAAGGAATCGGTTCGGTGGTATTCGAATTTGTTGGGGCAGGACCATGATTTGGCTTCCGTCAAGGATCCGGTTTATAACATCCAGATCAACCATCATACCGGATTGACGCTGGATGCAGGACCGGAAGGCATTGTAAAACAGCCGACAGCCCATGATCAACCATTGTTCAATTTTCATACAGCCGATATAGAGGAAGCTTATGCATACACGAAGGAATTGGGCTATCATATCCATTCGAACATCGTCCGATACGATGATTTTTCGTTTTTTACCATTAAGGACCCGGATGGAAATGTGATCATGATTTGTACTGGATGAGATGCCTTCAAGAAGAATGCATTGTAAACAAAACGACTCGCAAAATATCCGAGTCGTTTTTCTAATAAACATTTCATTATTTGATATTGATTCTTATCTATTACATCCTAAATCTTATGGTAAAATAAGGTGATTGCTAGAAAAAAAGTTTAGGAGTACAATACATAAGATTTATTCTCGTTGATTAATAAAAGAGCTCGAAATCCAAATATTAGTTGGTTAGAAAGCACCTTGTTTAGGGGAATGAAATAAATAGAAGTTTAGGTAGGGAGTTGAGTGGTTTGGAGAACAAAGAAAGAAAAGGCACGGTTTTTAGAGAAAAAATATTAAATAGCCGAGTGGTTGTTTACACATTGATCGTCTTTATCCTCAGCATGACCATTTTGGCATTATCCAAAATCAGTTTTATTTTGGTTCCATTCGTGATTCTCGTCAAAACCATCTTTTTGCCGCTGATCCTTGCGGGGGTGTGTTTTTATTTATTCAATCCGTTGGTGGATTATTTCGAGAGGAAGGGAGTCAAACGGCTCATTTCGATCCTGGTGCTGTATGTGCTCATCATTGGTGGAATCAGCATTATCCTTTCATCTGTCATTCCACCGCTGAAGGATCAGGTCCAACGCATGGCAGATAACATACCGGTGTGGAAGCAGGATCTTCAAGATACCGTGAAGGACATTTCGCAAAGTCCTTACGTCGAGAAGGGGCTGAAGTCGGTCAATACGGACATCGACAAAATGTATAAGAGCGTTTCCGATCATATCAGCAATTTTGCATCCGGATTTTCACAAGGGCTGATGACGTTTGTCGGTACCGTCACCGAAATCGTGCTAGCGGTCGCCGTTCTGCCTTTCCTCTTATTCTACTTGCTGAAGGATGGCAAGAACCTACCCGATTATATCGTGAAGCTCTTGCCCAATCGTTCCCGTCCAGAGGCGAAGCTGATTTTAAAAGATATGAATCATGCCCTAAGCTCTTATATTCGCGGGCAAATTTTCGTCGCCCTATGCATCGGAGTCCTGCTTTTTATTGGATATCTCGTCATTGGACTGGATTATGCATTGCTCCTTGCCGTGATTGCCATGGTTACCAATGTCGTCCCGTATTTGGGGCCATTCATTGCGATTACGCCGGCATTCGTGATCGCATTGATCGATTCGCCGTTCATGCTGTTGAAGCTCGTAGTCGTCTGGGTGATCGTCCAGCTGCTGGAAGGGAAATTCATCTCCCCTCAAATCATGGGAAGAAGCTTGGAAATCCACCCGATCACCGTCATTTTCGTCATCTTGACGGCAGGAAACCTGTTCGGCATCATCGGGATCATTTTGGCCGTGCCAGGCTACGCGATTTTGAAAGTATTCGTCACCCATCTGTATCAATTCATTCGACTGCGTTCGAAATGGTATTCAGATCAACAAATAGAATTGGAGCCAGACGGCAGTGACTATAGCAAGTAATCATCAAGCCTCCCTGAAAACAGGGAGGCTTTTTACATGGATAAGGGGGATGGAAGAAACTTTTTCCAAATAATATTCGTCTTAATCAGTGAAACGATGCTTAAGTCATTATGTGGAAGGGGGGGTTATTTTTTGAAAAACCGCAGTGGTTTTGCTTTATATACTTGTGTTGTCGGGTTGATTGTAGGAGTTTTCTCTGTGGCCTCAGATCATTTGCCTTACACAAGAGTTCATATAACTTTGTTCCAATTCATTCGTTCATACGTTGCTGTAATGGTGAATTCGCTGCCATTTTGGTTCATCTTTGCAATGGTTCCGGGTTTCTCCTTTGCAAAGGATCTGAAAAGTGCCATGTTTGCCGGCGGAATCCATACAATCATTGCGATTACATACTATTTTGTGATCGGGTATTTCTTTGATGATAATCCAGTCAAACCTACTATCAATGACCAAGTTCGAGTTTTCGTCAGTTGGTATGGAGCATCTGCAATTGGTGGAGTGGCTGGTGGAGCGGCGGGATTCATGTTCAAGCGGAATCCATTTGTTTTAATCATTGTCATGTTGGGACTATTACTGCAATTAATTTTAAGCGGCCCAGAAAGCTGGAGGAATGAATTGGGTATCGCACAAAATCTCACCTTCTGTCTAATGGTTGTGGGATTTGCTGCATATTTAATGTTTATTTGGAAAAGAAAAAAATCAAATTACAGTAGTGCTTAATGAAAAAGAAAGAGGCGAAATAGATTGCTTTTAATCAATGGAAGTTTAATGGTTATATTCGGAACGATCATTTATCTCGTGAGCCGGGGCATCTTCATTGGGAAAACGTATAAAAATCAAGGACATGTCACATGGCTGAAAGAAATTCTTCGTTTTCTTTTTGCGGTGTACATATGCATGGTCGCTTCGGTGACTCTTTTTCCATTGCCGATTGCATTCAGTTTTGAATTTCATCCTTCTTTTCGTACAGTGAACGTTGTACCTCTAGCATCGATCATAAAAAATATCAGTTTGATCGGAACTGCCTATGATGGTGATGTTCTCTTCATGATTAAACTGCTACTAAGGAATGTAGGCGGCAATATTTTATTGTTCATTCCATTAGGTTTTCTTGCTCCAATCATTTGGGAGAAATACAGAAGCTTGAAATCCATTATCCTTTTTGGACTGATCATTTCCATGACGATAGAAATTGTCCAGTTTATTGAAAGTTTTACTGAAATGTATGGACGTGTGACGGATATTGATGATGTCATTTGCAATGTAATCGGTGCGGCAGTTGGATATATGGTTTTTGTTTTGGTTATGAGATTGGGAAGGGCATTAAAAATAAATAGTTTTAACGATTTGAATGTCTAGGGAATTCCCTGGACATTTTCTTTTAGCGGAAGACTTTGGAGAACTTTTACAGGTTATTTCCAATTTATACCGAAGGATTAATGGTAAAGAAAAATTGAGAGGAGTCCTATTTTGCCTAAAACAGTGCCAGGGATTATTGCAGCGATATCCCTTTTATTAAGCATACTATCTGTGATTGTATTTTCTGCATGTGCGATGACTGGTGAAACGTTATTTTTTGTTAGTTTTTATATCTTGTTGTTCGGTACTCCGATCTTATCCATTACCAATATCGTATTTGGCGGAATCGGGATTATCATGGAAACGGGAGTGAAGAAAAGAATCCCGATCATTACAGCCATTTTAGGAATTCCTGTTATCCCGTTGTATGTGTACTTTTTGGTTAGCTATAGTTTTGCACCATAATGAGAAAAAAAGATGGATAATGCTGTCTTTCAGGTAGTTCTCTTATCGGGGCTGCTGAGATATGGAAAGATAAAATGCTATATTAAACGGAAGAGGGATCGGATGACCACTAAATCTGAAAGGAAAAAGTTGATTGTATGGGGCATTGTGACGATGGTTGTAATCGCGCCAATATTATCTTTTCTGCTTGGAATCATTTTTGGAGTAATCGTTAGAAGTGGTTTTGCAGCAGGAGGTGTCATGGTTATTGTGTTTTTAATCACCTTTCTAGTAGGACTTATCACGTTAATCAGTGGCTTAAGTAAAAAAGAATCAGTGGAAAATGACAATTAATTTGCTTTTAATACGGTAGAAATTACTGAAATAAGCTAGATTATTAGATTAATAACAGGATTTCAAAGGCTATCTATGGAGGGCAAGATGAAAACATTTATCTATATGGTGAGACACGGAGATTCCCCGAAAGAAGGGGACGAAAGAACAAGAGGATTGACAGATAAGGGAAAACTAGACGCACACAAGTTAACCGATATTTTAATCAAGGAAGATATCGATGCGGTCATTTCAAGTCCCTACGATCGTTCTATTTTAACCGTCCAGCCATTAGCGGAGAAAATAGGGAGTGAGGTCTTGGTACATGAATCCTTTAAAGAAAGAATGTTTACTGTTGGTGGCATGAGAATATCCGATAAAGAGCTGTACCCTTTATTGGAAACATCATTTTCTGACGCTGAATATGCATTGGAAGGTGCAGAGTCTAATGCTGTTTGCCAGAGGAGATCGGTCAAAGTATTAAAAGATATATTAACCACATACGAGGGACAGAAGGTGGTAATCGGCACCCACGGAGCGGTGATGACTTTGATGATGAACCATTATGACAGCACATATGATATGTTTTTTTTATTGAACACATCAAAACCTGACATATATAGAATGGAATTTGATGGGCAGGAATTAAAGGGAGTGACAAGGTTGTGGAAGGTTAGGAGCGGTTAAAATGCGGTTCATTTCTTCCTGTCTGGTAAGCAAAACTAAATGGGGGCTTTTACATTGAAATATTTCATCAAATTAAATATCATCAGTATCCTTTATGCTCTATTGATCCTTGTTCCTTCTGAACTTATGATCAATGTATATAGGTTTAGCAGGCTAACGGGTTGGAACATTGGAAAGGTCAACACGTTAAATGGAATCACTATTACTGTAGTGATTATTCTTGGCACTACCCTTCTCTTTTTTCTTACGAAAATGTGAATGAAGGGACGGAAAGTCAACTATTGGTCAGCCATTCTTTGGGTGCCATATTTTATTCTATTTGTCTATTTAATTGCGACCACCCTTCCAATCACAGATCAAGGAGATAAACCCAATCCGGCTACAGGGCTCATTTTGATCGGGGCATTGATGGCATATCCGCTTTATATTCAATTGATCAATTACATCGGCTATCCGAGTGAGGATCAAGCAAGAGAAATCTAAAAAACGGGGGAAATGAATTTTGAAACTTCAAGATATCTGCAAATGTCAATCAACCAATTCGTTCAAATTAGAAGCAGATTTTGTGGCTGATCCAATTTGGTGCAACGTATGTGGCTGGAATCTAGATATGGATGAATTTCCATTGAATGATGATTTAAAAAGCGAATTATACCACTGGAAGGAACAATATAAAAAAATCTCGATGAATGAACATAATGCAATGGGGCAAAGTCTAACAGAAAAAGTGAGAGAGGAGTTAGGTTCGGAATATAACGTTATATTTGTCACCGGTTAATAAACAACCGACTTTTTTTATATAATATTAATTTCACTTTTTGGAAAAAGTCGAGAGCAGGATTTTAAAGAATTACTGCTGAATTCAGTTTAAAATTACTTATTTGTTACAGATAAGGACGCAAAATAACACATGCTCAAGGAGGAGAACGCGTTGGATCGAATTGAATTGCTAATAAACGGACTGGATTCGACTTATGACAAAGAAAGCTGGTATGCGCCGCTCAAGGATTCCATAGAAGGACTTACCGCAGAGCAAGCCAGATGGAAGCCGGCGGGGGATGCAGCCAAATCGATTTGGGAGAACCTGAATCATCTTCTATATTACAAAGAGAGGCTCGCTGCCAATTTGGAAGGTGAAGACTGGCCGTATAACCTCAGCGGCGATGAAAACTTCCATTTCACTGAACCTACGAATGATGATCACGCATGGGCGAAGGTCGTTGAGCGCGTTGACAAGGCACATCATCGGTTAAAAGAAATTCTGAATAAAACTTCCGCAGAGGAACTGGATCAAAAATCACTCGATGCAAAGCTGGTGGACATTTTCCTTCACGAGGCATACCATACAGGACAAATCATGCAAATCAGGAAGCTGCAAGGGGCATGGCCGGAACAGCGCTGAATTTTAAAAAACAAGCCGATTCATGAAGGAATCGGCTTGTTTTTTTATTTGGATTTCTCGATGACCGCGAAATAATTTTCTTCTGGATCTGCAAAGTTAAATACTTTTCCGTTAGGCATTGTGACGATGTCCCCGACTTTGACCTGTTTGTTTTTTAAGTCACTGTGAAGCTGGTCCAGGTTGTCGGAGAAGAACATTAAGGAAGGCGTGCCAAGATTTAATTCAGGCGACATTTTTGCCACGAATTCTTTATTGTGAAGAATGATGCTTGTTTCGGCATTCGCAGTTGGAGCAACCTCGATCCATCTCATTCCTTGACCGTTGTCTTCTTCGGAAATGACCGTGAACCCCATTTTTTCTGTCCAAAAATCCACTGCCTCATCCTGATTATTGACATACACCATAATTTGTCCAACCTTATGAATCATGCTTAATCACTCCTCATCCTAGATTGATCAATCCAATTTTATTTATTCTACATTAATAGATTTTCTCCTGCTATTTAAAAAAGGCTCCATTTTAGAAATAACCATTGAGCAAAGCCTCGGTGTTTGAAATAATTGGTATTAGAGAGAGAAAGGGGGAAGAGTGGATGATGTTCATGCCTTGGTCGAAGATATTGATGATACTCGCTATATATTTCGTTGTTCAATTAGCAATTAACTACCTGTTGAGGAAGTGGCTGAAGGTAAAAAGGAAAAAGTTGTTCTCTTATAATCATCTGAACGAAAAGCATAAAAAAATTGATTGGACAATCAGGATTATAACTATTGTGCTTTTAGTCATTGGCACTACTATTAATGCTACGCGAATACCTACAGAGCAATTTTGGTTTTTGCAAACTTATTTTATTTTATTCATGATGATCTTTTCAACAGAAACAACAAGAGCCATCATGGAGAAGAAGTATGCAGAAAATCGAAATGATTATCTATATACGACATTTCAATTAATCTTTGCATCCATATTAGTAATTTCTATTTTCACTACAGACTTTTGGGGGTTTTTTAGTTGAAATTAAAACTTAAACGAATTCTAAAATTAAGAAAGGATCAATACCGATGAAGTGTTTAGGCTGTCATTTAGCAAATAAAAATGAGCCCGTTTTCGTCGTATATGAAGATGAATTTGTTTGTTGCTTCTTGGATCATGATCCTTTTAATGAAGGTCATACCTTGATCGTACCTAAAAAGCACGTTCGATACTTTTATGACTTGGATAAATCCACTTCAGATTCAATAATGAAAGCGGCAGGATTGATTTCAAATGCGATCAAGACATTATTTAATCCAGATGGAATCACAATCTGTCAAAACGGTGGGAGCTTTGACGACCTGACTCATTTTCATATGCACGTTGTTCCAAGGTATGAAGGACAAAATTTTGCTGATTTTTTTTCAATGGACGAGGCTGAAGTCAAAGATAGGGCAGGATTATCGGAGACACAAAGAAAAATTTTAGAATTCATTTTTAACAGTGCATCCGCGGAAAGCAATCATCCATCATACATATCCGAGTAACAGATTCAATCCTGATAAACGGAGGATCAAACAGTGAAACAAAAACGAATAAGAGACTATGGCGTGAGAATTGGAAAATTAGAAACCGGCCCCAACAATTCAATTACGGATGTTGAAGGCGTCTCCGTTAGGCACGTCACACTGAGCGATCACAATATGCAGACAGGTGTGACGGCCATCCTTCCTCACCAAGGCAATCTGTTTAAAGAAAAACTCATCGCTTCAAGCCATGTCATCAATGGCTTCGGCAAAACGATGGGGACCATTCAGATCAATGAACTCGGAACAATCGAATCGCCGATCATTTTAACGAATACATTGAGCATCGGGACGGCTGCAGATGCGCTGATTGAATACATGCTTGGACAGAATCCGGAAATCGGCAGGTCTACCGGAACGGTGAATCCGATCGTATGCGAATGCAACGATATGTTCCTGAATGATGTCCGGGCCAGATTTATCAAGAAGGAACATGTCTTCCAGGCCTTGCATAATACTTCAACCGATGTTGAAGAAGGATCGGTCGGAGCTGGCACCGGCATGCTCTGCTATTCCTTGAAAGGCGGAATCGGCACTGCCTCCAGACTGATGAAGTTTGATCACGGGACGTACACGATGGGGGTGCTGGTGTTATCAAACTTTGGCATATTAAGCGATTTGAAAGTGAACGGAAAAGCGGTAGGAGAAGAGTTGAAAGAGGCGATCCTTGAAGCTCAGGAGGATAAGGATAAAGGATCCATCATCGTTATTGTCGGCACCGATCTTCCCGTATCCGAAAGGCAGCTGAACCGGATCCTTAAACGAACGGTGACAGGATTATCCCGTACAGGTTCCATCATTACAACTGGAAGCGGGGAGGTCGTCATTGGATTTTCTACTGCCACCAAGATTCCTCATGAACAAACGGGAGAATGCATTTCAGTGTCAATGATCCATGAAGAAGATATTGATACAGCCTTTCGCGCAATAGGGGAAGCGACGGAAGAAGCTGTGCTGAATTCCTTAGTGACAGCAACACATATAGTGGGGCGGGACGGCAATGAGCGGCCGGCTTTCAAAGATTTACTGAAAAAATACGATATTTCATTAATATAATATAAAAGGGGAGTTAGCCATGGAAAAAACAACTGTGATGGGAGCAAGCGGCTTCCTTGGAGTGGTATCGATCATCCTGATGGTCTTTTGTTTTTATTTTACTCATAGCTTTTTCCAGCATCTGAAATCTGGAGAGGTTCGGCTGATCAAGCAGTCAAAAATAGCGGCAGTGATCTTTCTTGCCCTTAGCTTATTGCTGCCGGCCATGTATAATCTATATATGTATCATGAGTGGATGAAATAAGATGCATATTCGTACAAACATGAAGGGGCAGGTGAGATAAATGGCGATAGCTGGTTTTCTATTAATCGCTTGGATTCTAAGCTGGTTTAAATTCGAAATGTTGTTCATCCAGGCTTTTAAAGAGCTTTTTAGCAAAGATATCACCAAAGCAAGCTATTATTTTATATTCTTCTGCATTGGGACGATTGGGGACATCGTTTTATTTTTCAATGGCAGTTATAATGATCGATTTTAAGAAACATGGTAAAAGGTTAGTTAAAACGATGGGGCTTATCCACTAGGATAGGCCCCTTTTTTATTCATAATGGAATGATATAAAAATTTAAAATCGATAGAGATAGCCATCCATACGTATATGTTCTCCTCTTCATATAATAATACATCATCTAATAGGGAGGTGATCAGTATGGATAATTACTATGACTGCGGTTGTGATGGCGGATACTATCAACATAAAGGGAAAGATGAAGATAGAATTGTAACATGTAACTGCTGCGTAACAGGTTTGGAAAAAGCGATCTTGAACAATTTCAAATGCGGAGACTCAATAGGTATCACTTTTTTTGGAGAAATGTCAGCAGCTATTTATGTTGGAAGATTTAGAGGTCTGAAAAATAGTGTTCTTGAAGTAGAAGATTTACTCGTACCAGGTACAACAAGTTTGGTGCCTTTATGTGATATTGATAGTATTGAAAGAGGCATTCCGTTGCAGGAACAACCGTTGCAAATAAAGCTTGGATAGATGATTGACAAAAACTTAGGGGGCTGGGTCTCCTAAGTTTTTTAATATAAAAAGAGTCTGACCCAATATTCTTGGATCAGACCCAAATTGAACTACCAATTCTTTCGAACAGAATCTTTTACATCACCGAACTTTTCCTGCAATTTCCCCTTATCCTTGTCACGCTCACCTTCCGCGATTTTATGATCATCATTGGTCAGCTTGCCCCATGCTTTCTTCAGGTCTCCTTTGGTTTGCTTTTGTTTTCCTTTTACCTGATCATGATTCTCTCTCATTTTTATCTCCCTCACTTTTTAAAGTTTGATAAGTACTTGTTTATTGAATAGCCGTGTCAGACGATTTCTAAACTATTTTAATTTTCAAGTGGAAGAAAAAAATTCCAAATACAATAAAACCATGATAGCCACCGTTCTACTGAACGAAGATTTTTCATGGCAAATAGCGTATGATAGAGACGAACATGAATACTAGGAGGATAACTATGAATATCTTGGACATCATTAAAACCCGCCGCAATATTAAAAAATTTAAGAAGGATCCCATCGACAAAAGCAAGGTCATGGAATGGCTGGATGCCGCGACATGGGCTCCAAACCATAAAATGACGGAACCGTGGGAAATCCTTTTCCTTGGACCTGAAACGAGAGAACAAATCAACCATAAAACAAACTTTGGCGATGCACCTGTTGTGTTCGTCGTCATTTCTAAAAAAGGGAAGACGGAAGTGGAACGCGAGGAAAACATCGCAGCGACTGCTTGCTTTGTCCAAAACTATATGCTTGCAGCTTGGGCAGAAGGAATCGGGACATTCTGGTCGTCTGTCGCCATTTCCCAGCGCAACCGGGACATCCTGAACATCTCGGACGAATACGATGTCATCGGTGTCATCTCATCCGGCTTTCCAGAGGAAATCCCGGAGCCGAAGCCAAGAGTGGCAATTACAGAGAAAGTGAAAGAATTGAATTAATGACAAAGGGTCTGTCCCTTCTTGCGGGAATGCATTAACGCAAGGAGAGGTAAACCCTTTTTTTATGGTTTCAAATTCGAATAAAAAATTGTAAAATTATAGAAAAATCAGAGGAGGAGCCAAATCAGGATGATAAAAACCCTTTCACTGTCCATGTTGGTTTGTGCTGCACTGTTGACAGGCTGTCAAGGTGATCCGTATAAAGAGGGAATAGATTATTCCATTGAAAAAGGTGCCGATGGTTTGACAGAGAATGGGCTTTCCTATCAGGCGTATAAAATCACGATGAATACAATTGATTCGGATGTGGTTAAAGTCCCGGTCCCAGCTTCGAGAGAACATGCTCAGATGAAAATCCTGCATTGCGGACCAAATGTGATGTCGTTCAAGGCTTTGAAGAAAGCAAAGTATGACCTGCTGCCTTTGGATACAAAAAAAAAGTAACTGCTTCATTTTATTTTTCACAAGCGATTATAAAAAATACCGGGAGGACGTCAAGACACTGCCTGAGCTGGAGATAGACTTTAGGAATGGGAAAAAAATTAAAAAGATTTTTGGTGGATAAGGATCAAAAAAATAGCAAACGTTTTAGCCTTGCTTAAATGAAAGTCCTTGTTCCTGCAGTGCTTGTTTCAATTTTGGAATAGACGACGGACCGATTCCGTGGAATTTCAAGATTTCCTTTTCTGTGAAGCCTGCCAGTTGTTCCAAAGTGTTGATATTGTTGTGTTCCAACGCACGCCTCGCAGGGGCAGAGAGCTGGGCCATAAATCCACTCTCAGGCTTTCTTTCCATTTCGCAGATGGGGCATACAGGACAGTCGCTGCTTTTGTAATATTCGTGCCCCTTGCTGCAAGTCCGCAAACTTGTCTTTGAATTAGAAGCTGTCATAAGGATCGTCTCCTTTATAAAAGAACCAAGATTTTCTCTTATTTTATCACAATCGCAAATTCCCAAACTCTTGGTTTGAAGATTTTTCCTAAAGTTAGAAGGACTATTGGTGCAGTAGGCGAAGTTTATTAGTATTCCATTTAGGGGTCTGACCCCGTATGCATTAATACTGTTAAGCGTAGTTTCGTTTTAATAAGGGGGAAACATGAAAAAAAATAAGATTCCATTATTATTGCTCGTCGTATTCTTCATTTTTTCGGCTGTTTCAGCTTGTTCGAATGAAACAAGCAAAGACCAGGAAACAAGAGCCGAAAAGAGTCAAAAAGGAAATGGTGATGAAACGGATGAATCGGCACTCGGAATTCCTGAGAAAGCGAACAAGATCGAATCATATTGGCCGACGAATGGCTGGCAGAAAACGAAGCCTGAAAGCGTGGGGATGGATTCGGCACAATTAAAGGAAATGTTCAAGCACATCGAAACGAAAAATATCCCGATGGAAGGGTTCTTAGTCATTAAGGATGGCTATATCGTCGCTGAAAAATACGGCGGCATCTATAGCGAAAACACACCGCATCCGATTTACTCCGTGACGAAAAGCCTGACGTCCGCCATGGTCGGGGTTGCAATGAAGCAAGGTGCCATCAAAAGTGTGGATGATCCGGTTCTTAGCTATCTGGACAAAGGTAGAATAGCGAATTTGACGGATTGGAAAAAACAGCTCACGATCAAGAGCTTTTTGACGATGAAATCCGGACTTGATTTCCCCGAGCAAACGGAAAGGGGATTTTATGATTCAGAGACTTGGAAGCAATTCATGGATGGGGATGACCCAGCTTATTTTATCCTGAACCGCCCTGTTAGAAATGAACCTGATGGCTGGAATTACAGTACCGGTGATGCAAGGGTCGTTTCCAAGATCATTCAAACCGCCGTCAATGAGAAACTGTCGG
The DNA here is from genome assembly GCF_003668575.1 of Falsibacillus albus. NCBI lineage: Bacteria > Bacillati > Bacillota > Bacilli > Caryophanales > Bacillaceae > Falsibacillus > Falsibacillus albus. The sequence goes on from NZ_RCVZ01000019.1 coordinate 44,115, forward strand.
ACTATGCGAAGCAGCAGCTGTTCGATCCGATGGGTATTTCAAATGTGGAATGGCCGTCTGATCAGTCAGGCACATCATTCGGTGGAACAGGAGTGAAAATGACGCCAAGAGATCTCGCCAAAATCGGCTACCTATATTTGAATAATGGTAAATGGGAAGATCAGCAGCTTCTGCCTCAAGGCTGGGTGGCAGAAAGCACGATGCCGTATGGAGATACAAATGGCAACTTTGACGGCAGTAAATATGGCTATTTCTTCTGGCTTAAGAAGGTCAATGGATATGATACATACCGGGCGATGGGGTTATACGGCCAGTACATGGTCGTTGTGCCAAAATTGAACCTGATCGTCGTCCAAACGTCGAATGGCATGGATGTTGACCCATTGCTGGAGAAGTATATCATCCCTTCCATCAAGTAGAAGGGGATCTAGCTGTTTAACAACAAAAATAATATAAAATGACTAAATGGAAAGAAGGAATTTCAATGAACAATCTGACAAAGATGAAAATCGCCAAGCCGGCGTACGAAGTATTCGAAGCATTTGTCGATCCGGAGAAAATCGGGAACTTCTGGTTTACATCAAGTTCCGAACGATGGGAACAAGGAAAGACGGTTACATTGCGGTATGAGGAATATAATGCACAAGGCGATATAAAAATCATCGAGATCGAGGAAAATAAGAAAATCGTCTTCGAGTGGGGTGCTAACGGGGAAGGGAACCTTGTCACGATTACGTTGAACGAAGCCGGCCAATCCAATACGATCGTTGAAGTTCAAGAAGAGGGCTTCCGTGAGAATGATGACAATCTCATCCTCCAACTGGTGGATAATAAAGAAGGCTGGGTATTCATGCTGACCTGCTTGAAGGGGTATTTGGAATTCGATGTGAGTACCTTGCGGGGTGGGCTAGTAAAGGAATGAAAATGTTAAAGAGGCTGATAGGAAAACTGTCAGCCTCTTTAACATTTTTACAAGAATAGTATTAATCCGTTCATCCGCTCGGCAATTTTCCCGGATAAATACTAATAAAATACAAAATGTAACAAAAAAATATGGAAATAGGCACCATGTCCCTGTACAATAGTTGTAGATAATAAGAAGGATTCTATCTTTAATGGGAATAATGACATGTGTGATGGAAGGCGATTTTTTTATCTCAATCATAGTGTAGACATTTTCCTTTATTGTAAGGGGCTTTTTTATTGTACTATGGGTCAATGAGGGAGGAGCAAAAATTTGAAGAAAATAGTAGCGGTTGTTTTTTCGGCAGCCCTATTTCTAGGATTGGGGTCGCAGGTGTATGCATCTGAAAACGTTCCTCAACAAGATGATCTACAGCAAGTATTGGCAATGATCGATAAGTCGAATCAGGACATCGAAGAAAAAATTGAAAAGGCTGTTGCGAAGGCAGACAAACTTCAGGAGGATTACCTTCTTGACATTCAAAAAATCGAAGAAGGGGATCAAGTCGTCAAGCTTCAAAACGAAAAAGAAAAAGTCCTGGCCGACTTGGAAAAAGCTAAACATGATGAAAAGAAAGCCGATGAATTAAATAAGAAGCTCCAGGATCTAGATAAAAGAATGAATGAAGAACGTGAAAAAATCCATGTGAAAATGGCAGATATTCAAGGTGATATTGAGGAAGCCACTGCTCAGCTCCAATCACCGGGTAAAAAAGATGATAAGGAATTGAATGACAAGCTAAATAAGCTTCAGAATCAGTTGGATAAAAAGACAGGAAAATATGAAGAAAGAACAAAAAAATTCACAGAAGAACTAGAAAAAATCATCCAGGATGTGTATGACGAAACGCTAAAAATCTCCAATGAAACAATCGCCAAAGCGGCAGAAAAAGGAGTCGTTGCCGAGCAGTACTGGGTGCAAGTGGAATTTGCCGGCAAGTTGGTGTGGATTGATCCTGTGCGGGTAGTGGGTCCTTAAAAAGAGGGAAAATAAAATTAATATAGAATTAAAGAAAGTGAGTCTATAATAGGCTCACTTTTTATGCAATTGCAATCAGGAGTGATTTAGATGGGATTCACGATCGGTAAAAGTGGGGATTACATTGAAGAAGTATCCTATGATACTAATAATATTCGACTGCTTGGAAGAGGGGATGGCTCAGAAGTCATCATTCAGAATATCGTAAAAGATACAATGTTTTATGTTTATCCGGGCGATAATCCAACAGTTATGGAATTCTTCTATATCTTACAAGGGGAAATGGTTTGTGAGTGGGAGGGAGAAAAAATCACCCTTGGACCGAATGATTATTATCAAGCAATGAACTTGGAAGAGCCAGTTCATTTTACAACTCTTACAGATGTAGTATACCTATGGTTCACGACTGAGCCCGCATTTCATCATCTAAGTGAAAGTATGCAGAATTTTAAGCACATTGTTGAAGAAGTAGAGAAAAAGGACCGTTATACATATAAGCACAGTGAAAGAGTTGCCAGGTATTCGGTTCAAATTGCCAAAAAACTCAAGTTTCAAAAGGACAGGCTCGAAACATTGTTTTTTTCTTCCATACTTCATGATATCGGCAAAATCAATACCCCCAGTGAAATTCTTAATAAACCGGGCAGGCTGACAAAAGAAGAATTCGATATCGTCAAACTTCATCCAATGGATGGCGCAGACATGGTCCGGGATTTTTACTACAAGAATATTGCCAAAATCATCGAGCAGCATCATGAAAGACTGAATGGGAGCGGCTATCCCCTGGGTCTCAAAGGTGATGAAATCCTTCTGGAAGCACGGATCATTGCCGTAAGTGACACGTTCGATGCCATGACGGAAGAACGGTCCTACCGAAAAGCTTTCGATGCTGAATACGCAGTGGAAGAATTAAAGAAATTATCCGGCACTCACTATGATGAAAGGGTAGTGGAAATATTTGTTGAAATTTTAAAAGAAGACGGGATAATCACATAAAAAAGCAAGCGGCCGGAACGTCCCTTGCTTTTTTATGTATGTCCTTTTCTTCTTACGCTTCGGAATCAATTACTTTCACGATCCGTTCGCAAATTTCATGGGTAATCAGTGAATCTTCCATCGATGGATCAGGAGTCCGGTTATGCTGTACACAAGCAATGAAGTGGTCGATGATTTGATAAAACCCGCGTTTGAAGAGGGTAGGCTCCCAGTCGCCGAACTTAGTGATGCTCGTTTCTTTGTTATGGTAGTGCGTTGTTTCGACAAGGCTGTCGACGACATACTTATGGTTGCCGGTGGAATACTCTATAATTTCTTCCGTCACTCCGCCGTTTCGATTCATAACCCCCATCGCTGTACAATCTTCCCCGATGAGCTGGATGATTAGATGGTCCAGCATTTCCCCGTTTTTCTTGAACTGGACTTTTACGTCCTGTACTTCAGCATCCATAAGAAAGCGAAGCGTATCGACTACATGGATGAAATCCTCCACGACGAATCTTCTCACATAATCCGGTGCAGAAAAGCGATTTTTTTGCATGAGGATCAAGCTTGGCTTCCCGTGTTCATAAAGTTCTCTCACCCTTGGGATGAAACGCCTGTTAAAACCGACCATCGCAATCTTATCGGAATCTTTTGCAAGCCGTGCTATTTCCTTCGATTCTTCATACTGCATGGAGACCGGTTTATCAATGTATGTATGAATGCCGTTTTTGAGGAGTTTCTTAGCGATTTCAAAGTGCGCCTCTGTTGCCGTGCTGACAATGGCAGCATCGATTTGCTGCGAGATGAGCTCTTCGACCGACTGCACCTTTTTCTTAATCCTGTATTTCTTGGACAAAGTACTCAATGTTTTTTCGTTTCTCGTACATAGCACCAATTCAATATCCTCTCTTTCAGAAAGGACGGGCAAATAAGCCTTCTTGGCAATCGCTCCTAGGCCAATGATGCCGATTTTCATGTTCTTCACCCCTGTTTATGGATTCAAAGTCTTGCTCTATTTTAATAAGGATAACATGAATAATGAAAGAACTCAGCTTGAGAGATTTGCCTGGCAGAGACAATTTCCATTGGTTGAAAAGGATGCAAGGTGTTAGAATTGATGAACAACATGTAGAAAACGGAGTGAGAACATGACCAAAGCAAAAGGAAAGAGCGGTACTGGACAGGGAACGGGCAAAAAAGGCTGGAACCGTTGGCAGGCAAGCGCGAATAAGAAAAAGAGCGCGAAGCCTTATAAGAGTAAGAAGAAATAGCTTTACGCCAAAGAGGTTTGCGCAATAGCGAGTGTATCCTCAAAAATAAAAAGGGTTATGGTTTCGACAACCATAACCCTTTCTGTATTTTTAACTGCATCAAATTCTTACCGTTCGCATGCATAACCGTCTTTATCGCGGTCCATCTTTGCCTGATAGACTGGATGGCCTTCTGGAACACCGTGCGGATATTTCTTTCTTAATTCCGTACAGTTTGCAAAGATTTCTGTTCCGCCGCTGCTGGCTGGTGCACTTGGCTGTGTAGTGGCTGGATGACTCGTCGTCGTGCTGGTTTTCGGAGCCGTCGTCTTGGATGGTGTGCTCGCTTTGGCTTTCGTTGTCGAAGCTGCGCATCCATTGAATCCGCGGTCCGTTGCAAATCCCGATTTTGACCAGATGTGTAATTTCTGGGCTTTTGCTTTGGCTTCATCACTTTGATATTGAGCTAAATACTTATACGGTGGATCGTAGATGTATGCCACCCGTGCATAGCCCTCTTTTACCAATGTGTCCTGGACCGATTTCCCATCGACAAAGACATAAGCCAAAAGGCGGCCATATTTGTCCCGGTCGCTGCTTGCCTCAAATTCGAGGGTCAGCTTCCCGCTGTTCACCAATTGTTTATTCCGGTTGTAGGCATCCATGGCATACAATTGAACGCAGGTTCCCGGCTTTTTCTCCTCAGGTGTATCCACCAGCAAATACCGCACCGTTTCGACTTTGCCTTTGTAATTGACTTTGATCGTATCGCCGTCAACCGTTTGGACAAGTGTGACAGGCACTTGGTTTGAAGCGGTCTTCTGGCTCGAAACGGAACCGCTCGTATCGGCTTTTTTATTGCTTGAACCGTTTGTTGCCGTTTGTGACGCTGTGTCGTCTTTCTTAGTAGTCTCGCTGGTTGCCTCTTTCTTTATGGGTGCATCATTTTCCTGACTTGCCTCAGGTGCACACCCCATCGAAATGAAAGCCAAAATTAGCAAAGCTCCAATGAGTCCGGATATTTTCTTCCACACTTTTGCTACTCCCCCTGATTTTTCTTCTTAATTAATCAGCACAATTGCGCCGTTATTATTCTATCACTTTACCAATAAAGGTAATTCATTTTTTTATTGGAAATTTTTACTTAAAAAAGGGTCGGCATAAAAAAGTTAATTCGAGCATAAGGGTTAAAATCAAGCCTGCCACGCGAAAGTGAGGAATCTGCAAAAGAACTAAATATTTATATATTATTGCTTATAATTGGGGAGAGGGCCTTTGTACATAATTTCATCCAAATTTAAAGGAGGATTATCTTGTTAATGAAAGGTTTGTTAGATGAAATAGAAGTATTTAAAAGTTGGGCAGAAACAGCGGATCAATCGAATGGAGAATGGGAAACAGAGTATCTTGATTGGCAAAGAATATATTTTCATGGCAAATCGCCTATGCTTTAGGTGAAATAGTCGGGGACAAAGAGGCCATCCAGACTTTACTAATTAGATTTATGGAAAGACGAAGTAGAAGGCGTGAGAAGAAGGGCGTATGCTGCGTATGAAAAAACACTCGAATCTTAAGAAAGAATTACGTAGTTGAGGCGGTACATTGCGATATGCTAAGTCTATTTATGGAAGGAATATCCATACTATTGTTGAATACATATGATAGAGGGGGGATACATTGAAACGACTATTCATTTGTCTAGGGCTCATTTTGTTAACGCAGAGTGGATGCTCTTCTCCAACAATGAAACAGAAGATAATGAAAGCAAATTCAACACATCTTATCGTTAACGAGCACATTAATACATTATGGTACTTTCACTTAATCCTCGAAGACAGCTTGAAAGACCAACGGGAACATACTCTGGGAATGATCGATATGTATAAATTGCGCAATCCCCTTGAGTATCCCGCCCACTATCAGGAAAGCTCAAGTCTGACAAAAACTGATACTCAGCGTCTAATCGGCTTGTATAAAAATTTGGACAAATACTTGAGCCAGCTGAAGGATCGATTATCAGAAGATCAGCCATTAAATGAAACTGAAAAGGAATCCATAAAGAGGATGTTAGGGCCAGTTGACGAAGTGCAAAACATGGATATCAAGAATGACTTAGAGTATCAGCAGGTGGATGGGTTGAATGATTTGATTGAAGACTCGTTGGGAGACCTCGATATTAAAAAGGGCTGAATCCTAAATGGATCAGCCCTTTCAAAAAGAAGCAAAAACCATTATGGTTTTTGCTTCTTTATCTTTGCGTTATTCCAGTATGTCCAATAATCGCATTGAATCATCTTGATTTAATTTTTTGCAAGCATTCCTGCCTTGACAGAGTTCCACCGCATTGTTGCCGTATAGAATCCAAACACTGTATCCTGCGATTTTAGGGGACTCCCCGTCCTTTGGGTTAAAGTAAAATTGGTAGAATGGTTTGCTTTGAGGCTCCTTTTTATTTCTTATCCCATTGTGCAGCAATTTTCTGGATTACATCATAGTCCTCTTTTGAGATGCCCTTTCTTGACTCATCATAGGTCAGTGCCGAATCCTGTTTGTTCAGCACCATGGTCGCATAGCCTCTTGAACAGCCGGCAAGCCAAAAGATGGAACAGATCAAAACCAATCCTATTGAAATTCTCCTCATGATATCCCCCTGCATCCAATCTGGTGTTTATTCCCATTATATCGATATAGGGCGGAGTTTGTCTTGAACGAATCGAGGATTTGCCCTGTGGACATACTACTCAACAAGATGAAAGGGGCGAATCTGCATGAATGTTGATTTGACGGAGCTGCAAAATGAAATGCCCGATTTTGAGAGTCATTTGGAGGCAAGAGAATGGTTTAAAGAACGGTATGAAAATCGTTTTGTGTTGGAGGGAATGGCCGCCATTGACGGAAGACGAGTTTATTATTATCATCTCGTGAAGGATCCAGAAGTGTACGAGCAATATATGGAGAGCTTTGCAAGTGAGGAAAAACATCCAATCACAAACAGTGCTTCTTTTGAAAGCTATTCAACTGTTGAGATTAGTGAGGGTGGAACGGTCAGTTTTTCATAATAAAACAACATTTTGGGGTCTGACTCTCAGCGCGGTGACACTTTAACGCACTGAGGGTCAGACCCCTTTTATGGAAAACCCCTTAAAAAAATTTCCCCTCTATATAATAGTAATCGTTTCCCCATTGAATTTTGTGAGGGTAAAGCCATAAAAATTTTCATTATAAGTTTTTCCATAATCGCGGAGGATGCCGATGGCTACGGCTTCGCCGAGCTGCAGGCCATTGATGCCGCTGCTTCGGTAATGAACGCCTGCAGCATCCCGTCCAAGCGCGATGTTATATGCAAGCTTGTTCAGTTCTCCTTCAATGGTCAAAGGCGGCCCTTCGTATGGCTCCAATGTCAATCCATCACTGCTTGCAATCACAGGATTTGGAATTATATAAGATTCTTTGAAGTAGGCTTTCAACATGGTGACGATGGCACCGATGAATGCAGCATGACCAGCTGGATACGATGGGTGGGCAGGACAGCCTTCAGCATATGCTTGAGGCAGCAGGTATGATCCGAATTTTTCAAAAGACAGCGCCAGCGCTTCTGAATCCAACACTTCCGGATTGATCGGGTAGTTTGCAAAGCCTTTCAGCTTGTTTTGAATGCGGCCGCCAAACTCTTCCGGACGAAGCCTTCGATGGACAAGCCACTTTTGAAACCAGGCAGCTTCCAAGGCTGGGCGTCCTGCTCTGGCTGCGAAATCCAATATGTGCGGAGCCCCGAACGTAGCGAATCCCACTTGTGTTTTGGAATGAAGATAAGGATTGGCAGGATCCAGCGCCTCATCGCCAAAGCTAAGTAAAATGGAACAAGTCGTCACTGCATCCTGCACGGTGGAATCCTGATGAACGTACCATGCCAACCCCCGTTCATCCCTGATGTAGCGGGGAATGGGATCCAACATATTGGATTCATCAGGAAGCGCCCCATTTTGAACCGCCAGCCACTCAGGATAATCGGTCAAATAATCTTTATTTGGAATCGTCGTATGATATCGCTGAATGATCGTCGTTGCTCCGTAAGGGATGTCCTTCCAAAGGAATTGCGAGATATATGGACCGATCAAGGCCCCAGGGAGATTTTCACGAAATAAAATTTCTGGTGTGACTACTCCATCGATAGTTGGTCCTTGGTAACCATAAAGGGTTGAAAGCTCTTTTGCCGCGGCAATCGTCAGGGGATTAGTACTGTAGTCATTGAATGGTACATCGCGTGTCAGCGCCTGCCAATACAGCTCAACCATTTCACTTGCTGTTTGGGCGCTTCTGAAGGTAGGCGGGGGTGTCGTGGTCAATTGATGGCTGTCAGGGCCAGCGAGTTCGTATGCATATGCGGCTTGTGGATTAACAAGCTTCCTTTCGCCGCCAAGTGGGATATTTTCGAAGTCTTCCGGACAGCCGGTCTCTAAAGCATGAATATATGCGTAATAAGCAGGAAGATCGACCTCATCCAGAATATTATGGGGGAAGCCTTTGGAAAAATTCGCGATTTTATTGGGATAACGGTAGCTGTCACCGTTGCAAGGATGTGGCAGCAGTGGAAGCCGCTTATAATATTCAGCAGCCGCTTTCCTGATTTTAAAAGCCTTGATGCGCCTTATCGGCGGAGGAAATGGACCAAGTAAACAATACTTGTTATTGGTCATTCGCACACCTCCTTTCTTGATGAAATCTAGTATAGTGTATGTCCAAAAGTTGAAAATGATAGGGACAAACCCGCATTAATCTTCACTATGGTGCGCTGTAAAACCAGATATCAGCGAAAATGGGGATATATCTCCGAAAATCTGATTTTATCTACGAAATCGGGCAACATATCTACGAAAAAAACAATATATCGATTATTCAAGAGAAAACGACAATATTCGCCACGAATACGTGCTTCCTCACAAACAAGAAGGAATTTCAATCCTAGTGTCGAACATATATTCGTAAGAAGTAAAGAAGAGAGGGATATCTATGCCATTTTGCAAAGTAGATAACGCCAATATATATTATGAGGATTATGGAAGCGGGACGCCGATTGTGATGATTCATGGATTCACACCGGATCACCGGCTGATGAAGGGATGCATGGAGCCGGTTTTCCAGGAGTTTGATGGCTATAGGCGGCTTTACATCGACCTTCCAGGGATGGGGAGAACAAAGGATTATGAACAAATCCGAAACACAGATGGAATGTTGAAGGCAGTCATCCAGTTCATAAATGCGATGCTGCCAAACCAGCCATTTTTGATTGCGGGGGAGTCCTATGGCGGCTATTTGACAAGAGGGGTAATTGCCAAAATGCCCGATCGTATCTTGGGAGCAGCCTTCATCTGCCCGATGGTCATTCCGAATCATATTGATCGTACGCTTCCGAAACAAGCCCATCTCCATGTTGATCCTGAATTTGTGGCCACTTTGACGAAGGAAGAAGCAGAGGAATTTGGTTCTATGCACGTGGTGATGGACGAATATAACTGGAAGCGATTTAACGAGGAAATTATCGCAGGAATGAAATTGGCAGACGGCGAATTCTTGGAGAAACTATCACGAAATTATGGGTTTAGCTTTGATATCGATCAAGCGGAATTCCCTGAACCGAGTCTTTTCCTTGTGGGAAGACAGGATCACATTACAGGCTATCATGATGTGTATGAACTTTTGGAAAAATACCCAAGAGCCACATTTTCAACGCTTGACCTCGCTGGGCATAATTTGCAAATTGAGCAGCCAGATTTATTCAATGCCCATATTGAGGATTGGCTCCAGCGGGTGAAGCTGCATCAATCTGTCCAGAAGGTTGAAAAATAAGAGAAATTGAAACGATTACGGTATACCAATCGTATGAATATGTAAGAAATTTTAGATAAGGCGGTGAAACGTATCTGCAACCCTGATTGTTTGAGATGCCAAGAAGTGATGACGGAAGTGCAAGTCAACCCTAATGGTGGGGAGTTAATGATAGAATCATTGAAGACTGGGTTCTTTAAAGGGAAATTTTCCGGTGTGACTACCTTTGTCTGTACGGAATGTGGACATGTAGAGCTTTTCGCAAAAAATCCATCATTCTTCAAAAAAGAAGAATAATAGATAAACGAAATATTCTCAAGGAGGCAAGCTGAATGGAACCACGAATCAAAATCATCCAAGAAAAAAAGCTGATTGGCATGCATAAGGAGATGACATTAAGCGAGGATACGACATTCGAACTATGGCGAACCTTCATGCAAAACCGACGCCATATTGAAAATCGAGTGGATGATCAATTATATAATTTGAAAATCTTTCCGAAAGGCATCGACTTTATGAATTTCAGCCCGCACGATTCGTTTCAAAAGTGGGCAGCAGTCGAAGTGAGGGACTTTGATCAAGAAAAGGAAGAATTCGAACCATTTACGCTAAGTACAGGGCAATATGCTGTGTTTATCCATAAAGGTCGGGCAGACACATTCCCGCAAACCCTGCAGTATATTTTCGGGGAATGGCTGCCAGCCTCATCATTCCAATTGGACGACCGTCCTCATTTTGAACGGTTCACAAAGGAACATGATCGCTCAGACCCAGAGGTCGAGGAAGAAGTATGGATTCCCATTAAATGATGTTTGACGAATTGCCTATTTGAAGGAAGAGGTTGAGAAATCTCTAATGATTTGAAATAATTGGTATTAGAAGTCTGAGCAATTGGAGGGAAATACCAATGAATTTAGTCCTCGACTTATTAGGGATCCTTTCCTCGGCGTTGTTTCTCATCTATTTGGGAAAGTCAGGATTCAGCTGGGAAACAGCGGATGATGAGAGAGAAGAATGAAAATTTGGTAGATGTGGAGCACATTCAAAAACGAATGTGCTTCAGACTGTTGACAAACGTTCGCATTCTTCGTTGCTCGCCCTCTTCGGATGCTCATTATCCTCCTAGATAACTCCGCTCCTCATCAGGCTAGCGCCTCGAATGACAAGCGTTTTCATTCAGTCTGAACTTGCTGATTAAAAGATAAAAAGCACATTCAAAAATGAATGTGCTTTTTATTATGCAATGAAATAAAAGATTGAGTTTTCAGATTGTTTTTGAAATAATTGGAATATCGATTGATCAGCATGACCGATGCTTTTTTCATTGAAGGAGGAATGAGAGGGTTGACGTTTCCAGAACCATCATGGGCAAGGTTGGGATTTCCAGAGCCACCTGACCCCGTTACGTCCGGGGAGGGGGTGGGAATTGTGATCCTCGATAAGCTGGATAATCCCCAGCATTTTCGCCACCTGGGAAGCAGATTGAATAAAATCTCTGTGAATGATGATTTGTCCGTATCGTGCTCAACATTTTGCTATGATCATTCTCCTTTAACTGAGTTTGGTCATGGAGATTGTGTTTTACAGCTTTTAGCACAGCGGCCATTCGAATTTCAAGGAAAAGTGCATGTGGGCATTTCACCTGCGGCAACGTTTTATCTATTAGATGAAACAGACCCTTTAAAAATAAAAAAAGGTCTTGAGTGGGTCGTTCAGAAAAAGAATGAATGGAATATCAAAATTGTCCTAAACCTGTCTGTTCCTTCACCGCTGACCCTTTTTCAACCATCTTTTTCAGATCCTTTGTCACAAGCATTGCTGCCTGTAATCGAATCCGATCTCTTGGTCGTTGCCGCGAATGGGAATTCCAAAGCGCATATTAACTTGCATCCGATCGAATTTTTTACGGTTGGAGGCTTTGATGACCACGGTTCTCATGATCCGGAGAATTATCGTGACCACCCTGTCGTCCCGTTTGGTCTTAATGGGGATGGCCACTTCAGGCCAGATGTATCTGCACCATTCGATCAGCTTCCGGTCGCGATGATGGAGGAGGAACTTGTCTATTTTTCTGGCTCCTGTGGAAGTTCGTCCTTGGTTGCAGGAGTTTGTGCCTATATGTTTTCAATTTTCCCGGAACTTGATAATGAGACCCTTAAATATTTGTTAACAGTCTCTGGATTTTCATTAAAAGAGAGCGAAAATCAAGCAATGACCGTCCATGTCCAAAGGGCAGCCGAGTTGCTGAAGTCAGCGAAATTGCCAGTGAACAAAAGCAGCTCTATTAAAATCAATCCTGGGAATTGCACCATTTCCTCTAAAAACCCTATTGAAAGAACGTTGGCAATGACAGGGCAAGTCCATCACCATATACTATCTCGGGAAAGGCTTTGGGAGCTAGTCCATGATGAATCACCATTGGTATGTAAAAATGCTATTTTAGCCTTAAGTCAAACCACATTACATGCTGATGAAAAAGAAGAATTTTGGTCGCTTTTCCATCTTGCCACAAACCAGGGAGAAAAAAATGGAATCAAGGAGAGGCTGCTCTATGCACTATTGGAACAAGCCACATCTGAAGATTTAGACAAATGGATGGAACTTGTAAAGGATGAGAATATAGATGCATGGCTGTGCTTGCGTTTGTACCTTCAAAAGTTTTATCCTTCTGCCCCTAATATGACGCACGAGAGCAAGCCTGACCCATCAATCACTGCCAAGGAGTCAATACGTTTGATGGACTGGTATCAATCCTTAGACAGTTTTAATACGAACCAAAGGTAATCGGCGACTTCCAATAAGGGGTTCCATATACATTTGACGTCATGGGCACATACTTCATATGTGGCAGAGCTCCGTGATGCGGATAAAAATAAGCATAAGACTGGTGATTAAAAAGGGCGTGGCAGTAGCCGCTGGCTGATGGGCCCGTTACGATTGTCTTGACCATTTCCTGCACCTCTTTTCTATTTTTTATTAACATATGACGATCATCGAATTGGGACACGGCATCTGCCATAGATTTTAAGTGTGTTAATCGATAAACATAAAGGAGAACAGAATATGAAACAAAATAGTATTTTCTTAATGCTGCTGCCAGTTCCTTTTTTCTTTCATTATTATGAATATTGGAACCATGCCAATGGTCATGAAGCGCGATTTTTAATGTTAGGTTTTCTTTTAGTGACTGCCACTGCTGGCATCGTTGCCCGAAGGTTGAACCTCGGCAAGCTGCTTGTATTAAATACCATCACAGCAATAATTTCCTTGGTGCTTGGTCATTTATTCATCCCGAATGACATGGCGTGGTTCACTCCGTTCGGCAGGGATGCCGCCATCATTTTCATTGGGGCCATATACTGTTTCGGACAGCTTGTCATTAAGGGGGCAGGCAGAATTTTATTCAGACAAAAATCAAGTGTGTGAGGAGCTAAGAGATGACAAGAGTGAAAGTGTTTTTTAAAAAAGATTCTGATATTTTAAGAGACATAATTTTGTTCGTGATTGGTTTCAGTTTTGGGTTCTACAAACTCTTTTTTCAGCATTCTCATCTCATTTCATCAAAAATACAAGGGGGAGTGCTGCTTGTTGCAGCAGTTACCTTTTTAATTCCTCAAAAGGATAAACGCCATAAATAGGAAAAATTAACCTGTTATTATGTAAGCGTTTGCACTAAGATGAAAATAGATTTTAAAATAGGACCGGGACTCTGCTTAAGGGAGAGAAACAGATCCTTTGTTTTTGTTTATTGTGCAAACGATTGCGCTTTTAATTACATCTTATATGACAGCACATGTACCATATGTAAATCCCAAGAAGAGTCGAAAGGTGGAGCGGCTGGCCGGAAATTGGAGTGCATCTTATGAACAGTCATGAAAATGAACTGAATGGAGGTATTCTAGCTATGGCAAAAAGATGGATTTCTGCTTTTTTTGTTATGATGTGTGCTGTTCTCATATTTCCGATTCAACAAGCTTCCGCAAGTACATCCATAAATGGAACGATGATGCAGTATTTTGAATGGTATTTACCGAATGATGGATCGCTTTGGAACAATTTAAACAATGATGCTTCCCATTTGAAAAATATCGGGATTACAGGGGTATGGATCCCGCCAGCCTATAAAGGTCAGGGGCAGAGTGATGTCGGCTACGGCGTCTACGATATGTATGACCTGGACGAATTCAATCAGAAGGGAACCGTTCGGACTAAGTATGGGACGAAGGCGCAGCTGCAATCTGCCATCTCAAGTCTTCATAATAATCAAATACAAGTATACGGAGATACCGTGTTGAATCATCGGATGGGGGCGGATGCCACCCAATGGTACAATGCGGTGGAAGTCGATCCGAACAATCGGAACAACACGACATCAGGCGCATATGACATTCAGGCATGGACCGTTTTCAATTTCCCTGGAAGAGGCAACACGTATTCAAGCTTCAAGTGGGATGCCAGTGACTTTGACGGTGTCGATTGGGATCAGTCCCGACAGCTGTCAGGCAGGGTCTACCGTTTCACGAATAAAGGCTGGGATTGGGAAGTCGACGGCCAAAATGGGAATTACGACTACTTGATGGGGGCAGATGTCGATTATGACAATTCTGCTGTCGTAGCCGAAACAAAGAATTGGGGCAATTGGTTCGTCAATACGCTGAACCTTGACGGAATGCGGATCGATGCCGTGAAACATATCAAGTTCAGCTTCATGAGCAACTTTGTCAATAGTGTCCGCAATTCGACGGGCAAGAACTTATTTGCTGTTGGAGAGTACTGGAATAATAGTTTAGGAGCGCTTGAAAACTACGAGAACAAGGTCGGCTGGAATATGTCGCTCTTTGATGTCCCGCTTCATTACCGCCTGCAGGATGCTTCCAACAGCAGTGGTAATTATGATATGAGATATTTATTCGACAGTACGATGATGCAGAATCATCCCGTACAGGCTGTAACATTTGTTGACAATCATGACACCGAACCGGGGCAGTCGCTTCAATCCTTTGTACAAAGCTGGTTCAAACCGCTTGCCTATGCGTCCATTCTGACTCGGGAACAAGGGTATCCTTGTGTTTTCTATGGAGACTACTATGGCATCCCTTCCAAAGGTGTGCCAGCAGGAAAGACCTGGATTGATAAGCTTCTTCAGGCAAGAAAGAACAACGCGTATGGGACTCAGCACGACTATTTGGATGATGCAAATGTGATCGGCTGGACGAGGGAAGGGGATTCCTCCCATCCAAACTCCGGCTTGGCGACACTGATCGATGACGGCCCAGGAGGCGACAAATGGATGTATGTAGGCACTTCTCATGCCAATCAAACGTGGTACGACATTACTGGCAACCGTACTGACAAAGTCACCATCGATAGCAATGGCTGGGGACACTTTTATGTGAATGGCGGATCCGATTCCGTCTATGTCCCGCAGTAACTTTTTGAGAGGAAACCCCTCATTGTGCTTTAATCAACGCAACAAACACCTTTCATATTTTTAGCAGGAATATGCAGAAAAAAATGGAACTAGTAATATGAAGCGAAGCAAGAAAAAGAAAGGTGATCAAAATGAATACAACAGAGGATCAACGCTTTATTTGCGACAGAAAACCCGGATATTCCCCTTCCATAGGTAGGTTGATATCGATGATGGAGTATACGCGAATGACGACCCTGGAGGCGGTGGCAGGGCTGACTGCCGAAGAGCTGGATTATCGGATTGACGGCAAGGGAAATTCGATTGGATGCCTTCTCTATCACATGTACTGCGTGGAAGAGGTGTATCAAATATTGACTTTTGAAGATCGCGAACCAACTGCAGAAGAGCTCCTAAAGCTCGATATAGGATTGGATCTCGGGGAAAAAGCCCACGAAGAAATCTATGGAAAAGAACTAGGTTTTTATTCGGAACGATTACATTCCGCTAGAGAACGTACACTAAAAGAGTTTAAACATGTAGACGATGAGTGGCTGGATGTCGTTTCTCCATTCGGACCGAAGCATCAAGCCAATCACTATTTCCGCTGGTTCCATGTCTTTGAAGATGAATTGAACCACCGCGGGCAGATCCGTCTTATTCGTAATCATATGAAGAGGAATGGCTGAAATTATTGAAATTAAAATTATTAGAGCAAAAAAGAGTCCGGATGTTTTCATCCGGACTCTTCCTTTGGTTAAGCTACTTGTGCATTGAAAGCCATGATCCACATGGAGCCAGCTACAATGACAATAACAATGAACAATCCCAGTATAAGTCCCCATACATTATAACGTGGTTTTTCTCCATCTCTAATGTGCATGAAGAAGAATAATTGAACCAATAATTGTAGGACCGCCATCGTGATGATGGCTACGATTAATGCAGTTCCTGTCAGCACGTGCTTCAAGGTAAGCACCAACGGTATGATCGTCAAGACGATTGAGGCGATGAAGCCAGTGACATAAGCTTTGACGGAACCGTGTGATTCTTGATGCGACATCCTACATCACCCCCATTAAATAAACGATCGTTAAGAGGAAAATCCAGACGACATCGAGAAAATGCCAGTATAAACTGATCATGGTAACTTTTCTTTTCATGACTGACGTAATGCCATCCGTTTTTAACTGAATCATGATGCTGATCATCCAAACGAGCCCGACAGATACGTGCAGCCCGTGGGTTCCGACTAAAGTGAAGAAGGCTGATAAGAAGGCGCTCCTCGAAATCGTTGCTCCTTCTGCAATCATGTTGGAGAATTCGTTGATCTCAAGTCCTACAAATCCCATTCCCAAGAGTGCGGTGATAATTAGCCAGCCGATCAGCTGATTTACTTTTCCTTTATGCAGGGCCAATGTTGCCAGTCCGCTCGTGAAACTGCTGGTCAACAGAAGGAAAGTTTCTGTAATATAACCTGGTGCTTCGAATAATTCCTTGCCCGTTGGACCTCCGTCAAAGTGTGTACGCAGCACCATGAACGTAGCGAATAAGGTGCCAAAAAGGAGTACGTCCGTCACAAGGAAAATCCAAAATCCAAGGATGCTCAAGTCTTCATGATGTTCATGGTTGTCATTTGAATGAGAAATGGCTTGTGACATTATACCAACCTCCCATACTTAGATTCTGTTTTTCTGATTTGTTCCACTGGAATATAGTAATCATTGTTTTTGGAGAAGGAACGGGCCAGCATACAGCCTGCAACTCCAGCCAATCCTATGACGATCATCCACGTCCAGCCGAATGTAAAGCCAAATCCAGCGACAAACCAGAATGCAGACATGATAAATGGAATGCCGGAATTCTTTGGCATATGGATCGGTTTTAAATCTTTTTCTTTAATCTTGTTATCCAGACCTTCTTCCTTCCTTCTCCAGAAGTCATCTCTTCCCTTTACTTCCGGCAATACGGCAAAGTTATATTCAGGCGCAGGTGATGGAATGGACCATTCGAGTGTGTGGCCATCCCATGGATCGCCAGTCGTATCGCGTTCACCATACTTGATGCTATAGAGGATCTGCCATACTTGGAAGATGAATCCTATTCCCATAAATACCGCCCCGATCGATGAAATCAGGTTCAATGGCGCCCAGCCCATATCCCAGCCATAGGTGTAGACGCGGCGGGTCATGCCCATGAATCCGAGTGCATACTGAGGCATGAAGCAGACATAGAAGCCAATGTTCCAAAGCCAGAATGCCCATAGTCCAAGTTTTACATTCAATTTGAAGCCAAACATTTTTGGCCACCAGTAATATAGGCCGGCAAGGTAGCCGAATACGACTCCACCGATCAACGTTTGGTGGAAGTGGGCGATCAAGAAGTAGCTGTTATGATATTGATAATCTGCAGGTGCCACAGCCAGCATGACACCTGTTGCCCCACCAACGAGGAAGGTAGGGATGAATGCAAGAGTCCAAAGCATCGGCTGTGTGATGCGGATTCGTCCGCGGAACATCGTGAACAGCCAGTTGAATATCTTGACGCCTGTCGGGATGGCGATGGCCATCGTCGTAATGGCAAAGAATGCATTGACATTGGCGCTTGCCCCCATGGTGAAGAAATGGTGAACCCATGTGAAATAACCTAATACACTGATGATCATCAAAGAGAACACCATGGATTTATATCCGAAAATTTTCTTTTTGGAGAAGGTGCTGACTACTTCCGAATAGATGCCGAATGCCGGCAAAACAACGATATACACTTCAGGGTGGCCCCACATCCAGATCAAGTTGACGTACATCATCGGATTTCCACCGTGCAGCATCGTAAAGAAATGAGCCCCGGCAAATCGGTCAATGAATAAAAGTGCCAAGGTAACTGTTAAAACCGGAAATGCAAGAAGGATCGTCAAGCAGCTTGCCAGGACGGACCATGAAAATAACGGCATATCCATCAGTTTCATGCCTTTTGTGCGCATTTTCAGGATGGTAACGGTAAAGTTGATCCCTGATGCCAGACTTCCAACCCCGGAAAGCTGAATGCCCCATATGTAGAAGTTTTCCCCTACGCCAGGGCTTGTCGTAAGTTCGGATAAAGGCGGATATGCCAGCCATCCAGCCGCCGGTGATCCTCCAATGACAAACGACAGATTAAATAACATAGCTCCAAAGAAAAACATCCAAAAGCTCAGTGCATTCAAAAATGGATACGCAACGTCCCTGGCACCGATTTGAAGCGGTACTGCAATATTGAATAACCCGAACATCAACGGCATGGCCATGAATAAGATCATGATGGTACCGTGGGTTGTGAAAATTTCATTATAGTGTTCTGATTGCAGAAAATGTATGTTAGGCAAGGCAAGCTGAGCTCTCATCAAGAGCGCGTCAACCCCGCCGCGGAATAGCATCAACAGGGATGCGATGATATACATGATTCCAATTTTCTTATGATCGACAGTCGTCAGCCATTCACGCCAAAGCCATCCCCATTTTTTGAAATAGAACAGGACAAAGATGATCGCGGCCATGGTCAGGCCGATCGCTACATCCGCTCCGTAAATTAAAGGGTCCCCCGTTACAAAGAAATGAGAGGCAAAGTCTTTTAAGTTATCCAGCATTGTAGGTTTCCTCCCTTTCTATCAATGCTTCATGTCCATATTGGACATATCATTTTTATTTTGATCCATGTTCATGTACTGGCCGCCATTTTTATCAATGACTTTCCTGAAACGTGCTTCTGGATATGATGAATATGATTTCACATGAGATAATCCTTGTTTTTTCAATTTAGCGTAATCATCATTCGTCATGGCAGGAGCAGTGTCCTTCACATGCTTCACCCATTGATTAAACTCGGATTGAGGCTTGGCAATCACGTTGAATCTCATATGCGCGAATCCTTCCCCTGTGAAGTTGGCTCCGCTTCCGAAGTACGTTCCCGGTTGATCTGCTTGAAGCCATAGCCTCATTGCCATTCCCGGCATCGTGTACTCTTGTCCGCCAAGCTGCGGTACCCAGAAGGAATTCATCGGACCATCCGCCGTCAATTCAAATTGAACAGGAACGCCGGCTGGAATTTCCACATAGTTGACAGTGGCAACCCCTTGATCTGGGTATTCAAACAACCATTTCCAGTCAAGTGATGTCACTTGGATAGTGATTGGATTCACATTTTTAACAGGTGGTTTTGTTAAAGTATGAACACCTTTGACAGTATAAACGCCTAATATCCCGATAATGACAATCGGGATGCCCCACCAAATCACTTCCAAAACTTTGCTGTCATCCCATTTTGGTTGATAAAGGGCTTTGTTGCCAGGCTTATCGCGGTAGCGCACCAAAATATAAACAAGTATGGCCAAAACAGGTATTACCACGATGGCACAAAGCAGCACCGAAAGATAAATTAAATGAAGTTCCGTTCGGCCAACAGGCCCTTTTGGATCGAGGACTATGAGCTGGTCACTGCTGCATCCCGATAAAAAGAAAGCAGCGAACGCAACAAGCCCTGCAGCCTTTATTCCATTGAGCAAACCACGTTTTTTCACATCTAGTCATCTCCTCTTAAACACTCGCTCAATAAAATAGTGTTTGATTTAACTTGGATTGCGATATAATCATACTCCCGGAAGGATAAAAATGGGATAGGTGAAAAAAGATGTTAACGAAATTGACAAAATTGCTGTAAAAGAAAATTCGAATTTAAGACAACAATTTGTAAAATTTCACAAATCAACCCGCTTGACTCTAAGCAAATCTCCATCTGCAGGGCACAAAAAAAAGCACATGCATCAAAAGACGCAAGTGCTCTATAGATAGAGTTGTATAAAGATTATGATGGATCAGGTTCCAATTCGTTTTTATTTGGGTGCATTTGCATCGCCTGAAAAGCAGCTCCGATGATCAGCGTTTGAATACCGCCAATGATGAAGCCAAGAGAAACCATTAACACTAAATTTTTGTCACTGAAATTGTAAATGCTCAAGCAAGTGGCAATAATCCCTGCAATAATTGTCAGCAGACCAAATCGTTGTAAAAGAACAGCAGGCTTATGCCTTTCATTCTTTTTCATGTTAATCACTCCATAATAGTAATTTACGAAATATTCTTACTATTATTATAACACCATTTTGACAAAAAATGTTCATAAAATGTTCACGATATATTCAATAATTGTAAAAAAACTGCCTGCTAATTTGCAGACAGTCAATTTTTTATACGTGCATTTCAAACTGCTTGGAATAAAGGTTGGAATAGGCTCCGCCCTTTGCTAGCAGTGAATCGTGTGTACCTTGCTCTGTAATGCCGCCATCGGTCAGGACGATGATGCGCTGCGCATTTCTGATGGTTGAAAGGCGATGGGCGATCACAAGTGTTGTCCGACCTTGGGCCAAGGATTCCAGTGATTCCTTGATGATGCTCTCACTTTCGTTATCGAGTGCACTCGTCGCCTCATCCAGAATAAGCAGCGGTGGATTCTTTAAAAATACACGGGCGATGCTGATCCGCTGCTTCTGACCGCCGGACAGCCTGACGCCGCGCTGCCCGATTTCAGCGTGATAGCCGTCCGGCAGACTTAGGATAAAGTCATGGGCATTGGCTCGTTTAGCAGCATGAATCACTTCTTCATCGCTTGCATCAGGATGGCCGTAGCGAATATTCTCGATGACCGTTCCATCGAAAAGGTACACATCCTGCTGAACAATCCCAATGCTGTTTCGCAAGCTTTGCAAATCCATTTCCTTTACGTTGATTCCATCCAGCAGCACCTCACCGGCGGTTACATCATAAAAGCGCGGAATGAGCGAGCAAAGCGTCGTTTTTCCTGCACCGGATGGCCCGACGACCGCCACATATTCTCCCGGCTTCACATGAAGTGACAGGTCCTGCAGTACATCCTTCAGATGATCTTCGTAGCGGAATGATACATGATTGAATGCAAGTTCTCCCCGCACATTTGGCAAGGTGAAGGGATTTGGCGGGTTCTCAATCGCAGGCTGAAGATTCATGATTTCCATAAAGCGCTGAAATCCCGTGATCCCTTCCTGAAACTGTGTGCTCATATGAGTCAATCGCTGAATCGGTTCAATCATAAATCCTATATACAAGAGAAACGTGATTAAATCCGCTAAATCCAAGGTATGATGGACGATGCTGGCACTGCCGAAGATGACGACTGTGAACGTAATCAACTGGATAAACATCTGAATACCGTTATAGAAATAGGCTTCCGCTCTATACGTACTTTTCCGGCTATCAAAGAAGCGAGTATTGGCCCGATTGAACTTTTCGACTTCTACATGTTCGTTCGCAAATGATTTAACGACCCGGATTCCGGCAAGGCTATCCTCCACCTGTGCGTTTACATCTGCAATCCGCTCTTTGTTTCGATTCATCGCCCGATTCAATATTTTATTAAAAAATAAGGCAAAGACACCGAGGAATGGCAGGAAGCAAAAAACGGCAATGGTCAATGGGGCATTGATGAAAAACAAGATCACAAACGCACCGATGAAACGGACCGAATACTTGACGTAATCTTCAGGCCCGTGGTGATACAGCTCCGACAAAAGAAGCAAGTCGTTTGTGATACGGGACATGAGCTTGCCTGTTTTCTCCTTATCAAAAAAACTGAACGAAAGCTTTTGTATATGCGCGAACAGCTCGCTGCGCATATCACTTTCCATCCGTGCACCGACCTCATGCCCTTTATAATCGACAAAGAAGTTCCCGATATTCTCGAGTGCGATGATCACCAGCATCAGACCGCCAATCCAATACACCTTTGTCAATGCAGTGGTCAAATCCCCCGCCAGCACATCCTTCGTCACATACCTCACAAGTAATGGAAACACGAGCGTCAAGCCCGATACGATAAACGCACACGTCAAGATTGACAGATAAAGCCCCAAATAAGGCTTATAATACGAAAAAAACTTTTTAATTGGAAAATTCATGAGTTACCCCTTTATGTGTTGTTTTTATTTGAACACATATAAGGGGGAAGTTCCCTTTACATTAAGAACGCACTCCACCCTTATATGCTTGAATGGATTGATTCATTGTTTTTCTCATTTAACTTCCTCCTCGTTCGTTGATACATATATTGTAAACGATTTCTTACCGGTGTGATTAATATATTTGAAATGATAGAGAGATATTTTTAAGGGGTCTGACCCGCTATGCAGTACAGCTTTAAAGTGTGGATGGGGGTCTGACCCGCTATGCAGTACAGCTTTAATGTGATAAGTCGGTTGGCGGGGAGTCTGATGACCTTCAGCGGCTCCCTTCCAGGCTGAAGGTCATCAGAAGGTAGATCAGATGCCCGTCAAAAGTGGAAATTGAAATAAAGGGAATCAGAATGGGGAACAGGTGCCCGTCGTGAGGGGAAAGTGAAATAAAGGGAATCAGAATGGGGTTCAGATGCCCGTCGAGAGCGAAATTTGAAATAAAGGGGATCAGAATGGGGAACAGGTGCCCGTCGTGAGGGGAAAGTGAAATAAAGGGAATCAGAATGAGGTTCAGATGCCCATCGAGAGTGAATTTTGAAATAAAGGGGATCAGAATGGGGTTCAGGTGCCCGTCGAGAGTGGAATTTGAAATAAAGGGAATCAGAATGGAGATCAGGTGCCCGTCGAGAGCGAAATTTGAAATAAAGGGAATCAGAATGGGGTTCAGATGCCCGTCGAGAGCGAAATTTGAAATAAAGGGAATCAGAATGGAGATCAGGTGCCCGTCGTGAGGGGAAAGTGAAATAAAGGGAATCATAATGGGGTTCAGATGCCCGTCGAGAGCGAAATTTGAAATAAAGGGAATCAGAATGGAGATCAGGTGCCCGTCGTGAGTGGAAAATGGAATAAAGGGAATCAGAATG